>JAZDIE010000081.1:0-8739 GCA_043805295.1 Pseudomonadota bacterium | reverse complement strand
TGACTTTTTATCCAGGTAAAGAGGAACCTTGTCATTGGGGAAATAGATCTCTTCGAGCAGGCATGCTCAAGCTTCCAAACAGGACGTTTATCATAGAAGACCTGTTGGTTGAGGTTATGGAAAGAAATCAATTTGGATCAGTTAAAATAGATAAAGGGCCGGACTTTCTTTGCTACAAGGCTCGATTCAATGGCGCTGCCTCTGATTGCGCAGTAGAAGCAACAGATATTTCCATTCCAGATACGGAAAGGCCAGCCATAGCCCGTATAGCCAAACAGCTCAACCTGAGTTCAAAGACTCATACTGAGATACTGAAAAGCATCAAAGGGTTTTTTGAGACACGCTTCACATACTCGTTAACCCGTGCTGCTCCTCATAATCCGGATAATACCCTTAAGGATTTCCTGCTTGTATCCCGTTCAGGGCACTGCGAATACTTTGCGACAGCCGCAGTACTACTGCTTCGAGAGGCTGGCATACCAGCCCGTTATGCGACTGGATATCTGGTGCATGAATTCAGCCAGCTTGAGGATAAGTTTATCGTCAGGCCCAGGCATGCCCATGCATGGGCGCTTGCCTATATAAATGGGGGATGGCAGGATTTAGACCCTACCCCAGCTTCGTGGATTGTTGCTGAAAATCAGACAAAAACATTAGGAGAGCGCATATCAGACATCTGGTCATGGCTTATGTTCAAGATAACAGAGTGGCGCTCACGAGAGGCAAAAACAACGCATAACAAATACCTCTGGTGGATTCTAATACCGCTCATATTGATCCTTGGCTGGAGGATATACGCAAAAACAGAAATGGTAAAATACAAAAAAAAAGAAAGCAAAGACAACACAGGCCAACAGTTGCCTGGTTCAGACTCTCCATTTTATCTTATTGAAAAAAGGCTATGTAAACTGGGATTCCACAGGAGTTCGCAAGAGACCCTCTCTGATTGGCTTAAACGGATTGACGACTCGCATCCACAGGGCATCCTGGTTGATCCGCTTTATGTTTTATTGGACATCCATTACGGTTACAGGTTCGATCCTCAAGGCATTACTACCGATCAGAAAGAAGCGTTAAACAGGGAAAGTATACGCTGGCTTGAGCAGCATATCCGGTTAAGTGCCTAAAGTTAGTTAAAATGGTAATTTCTATGCTATAAATTTGACCAATTATACATAGCGTCATAGCTCACCCCGTTCAGTAGAACGGATTTAGTCTATCCCCTAGTTTTTTAGCTACAATATTCAACATCCATCTGTCCTCTTGTTTCACCATAATGGCTCCATCCTTTTCCTGAATTACCTTGACCATCACTTTTCTTATAGCAGAAAGATCTGCCTTCTCATCCATCATTAAAATAGTACGCAACAGCACAATAGCGTTTTTTTCAAGCTTGTCTGTTTCATATGTGATCCCCTCATCGAGTAAACTTTTGAGACCCTCAATAGGATATGGAACTATCCAATTGCGAAACTTTCTCACATGGTTCATCAAGGCGTCGATCCGTTCCCTGCGAGAAGCATCTCCTAAGCCCGCAGATTCCCAATCTTGGGATGAGTGATCTATATGTACAATCAACGGCAGGAGATCAACATTAAATTCTTCCTTTTCCTGATTGTCCATAGGGTGCGCAAGAGGGTCATAAAGGTACTCTTTTAATTTGAGAGAGCTGATCATTTTTGTCTGGAGGCTGGATTCTCTGGGCATTATGCCCAGCAACGACTGAAAGAGACATTCAAACGATTCTTTGCCAATACTACCTTCAGCCCACTTTTTACCGTATTTTCTCCCAAGCAGGAAATCCTGATAGCAACAGGCGGTTTCTGAATCAAGTAAAACGCGGGCATCCACCCTTGATCCGCAAAAGAAGTTTTTCCCAGCCAGGTAGTGAAGCTGCGGAAAATCCATGGATTGAACACCGAACCTTTCATACCGGCTGTCTATCATCGCAGGGGATTGCAGTTGTCGCATCAAAATAGCATCCAGGGATGCTATGCCTATTTCCTCAAGAGATATTTTAATATGTTCGTGGCTTCCCAATAATTTTTCTGCTCGCGCCATATCCTCTGCTGAAATATGTGTATCTGTCGCAAGCAATAAGAAATCGGACCAGTTTCCGACAAAACAATGACACTCCTTAAAATAGTGATGAAGGGTATTCATAACCATACCAAGCATTTTCATGTCAGCGTCATAGGTATGTATCCACTGTAACAACGCCCCTCCTTTGGTTAAATGCTCCTTGATCAACAGATAAAACTCCTCGGTGTATAATTGATCGACTCCGATAACCCAGGGATTGCTCGGTTCTGAGATTATGATATCCCATTTTTTATTGCTTCTTCCAATGACTCGCAAGGCATCGCCTATGTGTATGTGCATACGAGGGTCTTTATGTACGGAGTGGGTGTGTTGCGCAAAAAAGGGAAGGGCATCAGCAACAAGCGGAGATATTTCCGAAACATCGATAGACCGCACAGCAGGATAAAGGCTTAATTCTCCTGCTGTAACCCCTGTGCCCATACCAATAATCATGACATCTCTACTGCTTCTCGCAAGCAGAGCCGGTATATGCGCGGCGAGCCTGATAGTATAGATGTCCCTATATGTAGAAGAATCACATTTTCCGTTTATAAAAATCGCCAAATTATCGGCTGTTCGGTTCGACTCAACAGGAGGCTTTGTTTTCACAACCGACACGGTTGCTGTTGGCCCATCTTTATAGAATACTACTTCATCGTTCTTTGTATAATTTTCAAAAAAGCCTTCAGGCCCCTCACAGGTAAAAAAAAGCGGGTCTCTTACAATGAAAGTCCCCTTTGCGAAACGGTTCACGTCGTAACCAGGCAAGTAAAAAAATAAAAGACCAAGGCAAATAATTTGAAAACAGGAAACAACTAAATATTTTCCTGGCAAGCGCCATGCCGCGATACATGTAGTAATGGCGGCAAGCATTGTAGCGGTCAAATAGATGCCGGGATTGTTGAATATATAGTACAAGACAATCCCGCTTATCAGACTTCCCGCAAGGCTGCCAATAGTATTAAACGATAAGAGAAGACCTGAGTCTCTTCCAACATTATGGATATTCTGCTTCAACATATGAAAGGCTATTGGAATCGTGGCGCCGATAAGACCCAGAGGCAAAAGGAGTATTGCCGCAAGCACAAGGAATAAATTGACATAGTAGGCCCAGAATCCAAGGGAATTGGATTGAAATAAAATACGAATAATATGCGCGGCGTAAGGCCACGAGTCCAACGACAGGTAAAGACATGCCAGAAAAAGCGTTATAAAAAGCTGATTATAAAACAAGAGTTTCGGGGATATATATTTAAGTCTGCTTACAAGCCAGCTTCCAACAGCAATGGCAAGCACAAAAACCGAGATAATGATGGAAAATGTATAGGAAGAACTGCCAGCCGACAGGCCGGTGATTCTAATTAGAACATTTTCCAATGTCATCACATAGAATCCGCTAAGGAACGCAATAAGCAAAAGAGGCAGGGGTGAGACATGGCTATACTGACGCGACCCGTTTCCCGCGCTTACCTTGCCATGCATTGCATCGGATTGGTCGGGTTCTACAGGTTGTCCTATCCATCTGGACAGGATGAAAAAAAATCCAAAAGCTCCAAGATTTATAAATGAGCTTGACTTTATAGTCAGAGGAAGCCCAAAGGCAGGAATCAGATAAAACCCTGCCAAGAGCGCTCCGGCAAAAGCTCCGGCAGTATTAACAGCATACACCCTGGCATGCACAGATGTGGATTCTTCCACATTACGGGATATCCCGCGTGTAAGAAATGGAACTGTGCCGCCCATGCATATAGTTGGAATTCCTATGAGCAGGAAAGCGCAAAAGACCCCTTGTATAATGATCGCAAGAGGAGGGGAAAAACTCCAGGATTGAGTAGCAAACATGACAACAGAGAAGATATGCGGAAAAAACAGGCACCATAATCCAATGATCCCCTCCAGAATCGCATACCACTTAAAATAATCGCCTGCTTTTGTCGTTAACTTTCCGCACAGATAATAGCCAAGCGATAGCCCGCCCAAAAAAATGGCCAGAATAATCGCGGTGGCAGTGTTGTCGCTGCCTAATAATCTGCTTAGATATTTTTGCCATGTAACTTCATAGATAAGCCCTGAAGCACCTGTTAAAAAGGTTACTACATATGTTGTCATCAATGCCAATGATCGCATCATTTTGCCCCCCTGCCCTTTATTTGGGGTATCATCAGGCATTAAAAAGATCAATCAGAAATTAAGAGACTATTATGAAATGGGATTCCACAGGCGTTCGCAAGAAACCCCGTCTGGAGACGTTAAACCGCGAAAGCATACACTGGCTTGAGCAGCATCGAGAAAATGTCATTACTGTACCAACCGTTCATCAAGTGTAAATTTCTCAACATCAGAGATGATAACATGGCTCATATCCGAATGTGACGGGTTAATAAAAATGTTGAATTCATGTTTGATAACGGCAGAGGGAACGCGAAGCAATAGAGAATCATTTGCTAATACCCATTTTGTGCCGAGTTCGGCTAATTCCACAGAGGCGGGGTAATCGTGCCAATTGGCAGGCAGATCAGATGTCGAGACCTCTTTCGGGACTATAGGATCAGGTATTTCGAGAGAGGCAATGCTTAAGTCGTTCGGGACAATTGATAAAGATACATGAACCAGATATTCCACTGTTGCCAAAGCTCTGCTTTCAGAAGTATACAGAATCCCAATACCCTTACGATTCCACCTTCCTCCATATATTCGTGCGCCAGTTCCCGATAGATTGCGAATATGTTTAGTCTTTGCGATTCTATAAACTGTCATCAGGAAAGGACACCGTACTCAATCCTACCAAGCTCATCCAGCACCATTTCTGCTCCAAACCTTGAGCAAAGCATGCTCATTGGCGTTTTGTCGGCTAATGCCTTGTTAGGGTGCTTTATCCACGAAAGAAACTTATCTTTAGTTCCAAACACTTCACAGCCCTTAACAGCCACTTCTGCAATTTGCAAGATTTGCTCAGAGACAACACGATTAAAGTTTTTTCCCAAAGCGTATCTCTGTATTGTACGTTCAGTAATCGGAAGAAGTTCAGCCACCTGATTCACCGTGAGAGACAGGTATTTTACAAGATGTACAAGCGCGGCTTTAGTAACGCCCGTGTTGCTTAACTCGATCATATCCATTCGGGTTCGAACCTTCCTGCGAAGGACCTTTTCTCCACCCAAGACTTTTGTTACATCTGAAAGTTCCATATTGTTACCCCCCCTTATTTATTAGGCGACAATTGTCGTAACAATATCGCCTAACATCGCCGCTGTCAAGACATGAGCTTAGACTTGTATCTACCAAAAGGATAATCCCCTATTTGCCAATACAAAACCGGCTGAATATCTCATCTAAAACATCATCCGGCGTGGTCTCTCCAATGATCTCACCAAGGGCGTCAAGCGCCTCTTGCAGTTCCAGGGCAATAAGCGCAGGTGATAGCTCATTGTCATCAATCAAAAGTTTATGCGCAGCCTCACACGCCTTTATCCCCCTATCAAGACAGTGCTTATGACGCACGTTCGGCGCAACATCCAATGGCTCTTTCCCATAGTCTTCCAATATTTTTTCATGAATCGCATCCATAAGCCGCTCTATCCCAATATCCAGTTTTGCTGATATTTCAACAACAAGTTCCCCTGGGAACCCCTGTGAAATAGCCTCATGAGAGGTAAGACAAGGAAGATCTATCTTGTTTGCCGCTATAATCTTTTTTCGGGGCCGAATCTCGGTAAAGATTGCCATATCCTCTTCTGCAAATGGTTCAGCCGCGTCAATAACAAACAACACGATATCCGCTGTTGTCAACCGTTCCCTGGCGAATCTGATTCCAATGGTTTCTATGGCGTCTTCTGTGGAATGAAAACCTGCGGTGTCTATGAGTCTTACAGGAATGCCCTTTATCGTTAATTCTTCCTCAATCAGATCACGGGTGGTTCCAGGCATGGGGGTAACGATAGCGCGTTCTCTTTTAAGCAGCCTGTTAAGGAGGCTGGATTTACCGACATTAGGACGGCCAATGATAATAATTGCTATCCCTTCCCTGTAAACTTGAGCTGACTGATAGTTATCAACGAGCTTTTTCATTGGAAGAAGTATGTGATCATCGAGCATAGCTATAATGGATATAGTATCAAACGCCTCGCCCTCTTCAGGGAAATCTATCAGCACCTCTATCTGCGCAAGGACCTCAATAACAGCTTGCCGTACGCCCTTAATCTGTTCACATAGACCTCCCTTTATGATCTGCGCTGCAAGCGCAAGACTCTTTTCGCTCCTGGCAGAGATGAGTTCCATGACCGCCTCAGCCTGGGTAAGATCTATGCGTCCATTAAGGAACGCGCGGAGTGTAAACTCGCCAGGCAGGGCAGGACGAACACCCTGCTTTAAAACAAGTGCCAAAGTAGAATTAAGCGCCGCCTTTCCAGCATGGGTGTGTATCTCCACTACATCTTCACGTGTATATGTGTGAGGCGCGGCCATGAACAGAGCAAGCACTTCTTCAATTGCTTCTCCTTCAGAGTTGACGATAAAGCCGTGATACATGCGGTGCGATTGGAATCTATGAATAGAACGCGCAGGGCAAAAGACTTGATGTAACGTGCGTGCTGCAGAATGGCCGCTTATCTTTATGATCCCTATGCCGCCTGTGCCGGAGGGGGTGGCAATAGCGGCAATGGTGTCATTAATAAGCATCATTATTTTTAAGGTGAATAGACTGAAAACTGAAGGCCTTTAGGAATAAACGCGATGAAAACCTGGCAAAAAATAAAATATAAAAAATGTCTCTCACAGAGACACAAAGCAAAAATCAAATAAAATCTTAGTGATCTCTGTGCCTTTGTGAGAGTAAATGGTATTTACATGGTAATAGAGAGTCAAGGCGCGCTAATTCTGAGGAACGCATACGCCAGCGCCGGACTCCTCTTTTTGAGGGAAAATTACCTTTTTCTTGACGTAACCGCCTCCGCGGCTCTCTGTGGTTATCCCTTGTATTGTTTGAAGAGCCATGTGAATAATCCTTCGTTCATAGGCGTTTTTAGGTGGGAGCGTGACAGGCTTACCGGAACTTTTAGCCTTTTCCGCCATACGTAACGCAAATTTTTTGAGCGAGTCATTTCTCCGTTCACGATAGTTTGCAACATCTATTATAACTGAAACACGGCCGGGGCATCCCTTGTTTACAATCCTTTGCATAAGATACTGAAGCGCATCCAGGGTCTGTCCTTGTTTGCCAATCAATAAAGCAGAGTTGACTGCTTTAACATTAAGAATAAGCGAGCCATACTCTGACTGCGTATCTACTTCGCAATCTTCTCCAATCAATTTTATGATCCGTGTAAGCATTTCCCGTGCAAACGTTATAGTTTCTTCCGGCGCTACATCTTCGGACAACGGCTCAAGCCTGTCGGTGGTATCCTCTTCCCCGTCAGCCTGCTCCACCGCAATCTCTTGTTTTGCTGCTGCGGCCTGAAATTTTGCCTGTGCCCTGACCCTGGCCTTTTTCGTGCCTACAAGGCCAAAAATTCCTGTAGAGCCGTACGATAACACCTCAATCTGAAGATCCTCTTTGGGAAGGCCAAGGGAGTCTACGGCGTGTTTGATTGCTTCGTCTACGGTCTTTCCTTCGAATTCAATAGTGGTAGATGACATAGGGTTTCCTCCAAGTTAATGGATTCGTAAAAAGTCCATCTGCTACCTTGTACCTGGAACTTTTTACGAATCCATCAAGTTTAAGCGGTTTTTTTTGTTATGTAATACTGTTGACCAATAGAAAGTATATTATTGACCATCCAATATAAAACCAAGCCGGAGGCGAAATTTACAAATATTACAGTAAACATGATCGGCATAAACATCATTATCTTTGCCTGGGTCGGATCACCCGGAGGCGGAGACATCTTTTGTTGTATGAACATGGACGCCCCCATAATAATAGTAAGCACAGGTATGCCGTAAGGAGGTTCCATAAAAGGGATGGAAAAACCAAACTTAAAAAGCCGATCCGGAGCAGAAAGATCAGTGATCCATCCAAAAAACGGGGCGTGCCTTAGTTCTATCGCCTGGTACAAGACCTTATAAAACGCGAGAAACACAGGAATCTGCAAAAGCATAGGAAGACATCCGGCAAGCGGATTGACTTTGTAAGTGCGATAGAGGTTCATAACCTCAAGGTTAATCTTCTGCCTATCATCTTTGTATTTTTTCCTAAGCTCCTCCATCTTGGGTTGCAATTTTTTCATATCGCTCATCGACTTATAGCTCTTTGTGCTCAAGGGCCAAAAAACAATCTTGATGAGGATAGTCAGGATTATAATGGCAATGCCATAGTTGCCTATCAAACCCTTAAAAAAATTGAGAATATGTAGCAAGGGTTTTGCGATCAGGTCAAACCATCCAAAGTCTATGCTCCTTGCAAGTTTATTGTCAATCCCTGAAAGTATATCAAGGCTCTTAGGCCCTAAATAGACCTTGTAAGAATAAGCGTGTTCAGAAAGCGAAGGGATGGAGTCTGCTGGATCCTGATAAACTGCCGTAAATATATGTCCTTCCCTTTCAGACACCCTAACGGCGGCGCCAGAGTCTGTCTGGTTGGGAATTAATGCTGTCATAAAATAACGATCTCCCAAACCAACCCAGTCAATCCGTCCGTTGTAGAGTTTGTTTTCCGCAATC
>JAZDIE010000080.1:0-2378 GCA_043805295.1 Pseudomonadota bacterium | reverse complement strand
CCCCTTTATTTCCTGAAGCGTCCACATCTTCATGGCGGAGGAATCTCCCGGTATCTTGACGGACTAAAAAAGAGGCTGTTGTCCAATTTCTTAAAAAATCCTCATCATAAAGTTTTTCTTCGATCATGACATGAAGCATTCCGAGGGCCAGTGCTCCGTCTGATCCGGGACGCACAGGCAGCCATAAGTCCCCTTTCCGCCAAGTTTCATTGCGACGAGGGTCGATAATGATGACTTTCGCTCCTCCCCTTCTGGCCTTTCTTATTTTCTCATCATGTAAACGCCATGTGGCAGCAGGATTTTGACCCCATATGAGAATACAACGGGAGTTTTTAAAATCGGGGCTGGGAATGCCAACGCCATAAGTGTAGGCTGACCCCTTATCCTTATGCCAATTACAGATGTGCGTTGTTCCAAGAAGCTTGTTTGGCGTGCCGAAAGCTGAAGCAAGACGGCTAACCCAGTCCATGTAGTCGTTGGCGGCGGTACCAGCACCACTGCCTCTTCCGAATACAACGGATTCTGCTCCATATTGTCCCTTAATAGCCAGAAGTTTACTGGAAATAGTATTTAGGGCTTCTTCCCAGGATATTCTCTCCCAGCCTGGATCAGCGGCGGTCTTTGGTTTGGTTCTTTTTAAAGGATATTTTAGCCTTTCAGGATGATAAACAAGCTCGACACCCGCAAGACTTTTTGGGCACAGATTTGCTTGATTCGGGTGGTCAGGCTCTTTAGCCATTTTCACCAGTTTGCCATCCTCTATATAACAGATCATTGCACATTGGGACTTGCATAAAGAGCAATAGGTTCGGACAGCAGTTCTTTCTTTTTTCATTATACTTTATTCCCTTTGCGAAGTTGTAATTTATTTTATTTAATCAATGAAAAGTTTGAATCATACTGATCTTACCGACGGATTGGGTATTATCGTTAAACAGGATACTTATTATCTGGCCTATGGAACGAGAGGTATATTTTCATCTTTTTTTAACTGATTCTACGTTTTTCATCAGAAGACCGAGAATCATATAATTGTCTTGACACCTCAACGCACCCTAATAATAACCAACTACTCCCAAAATTGGGGATAGGGTAGAGCCTGCCCCGCACTTGATGCGTGGGTGAAGAGAGAATGAACAGTCAATACTTTATGGAACAAAGGCTATTTGACTTTCGGAATTTTAGCGTCCTTTACAACCTTTTCCCAGCGCAAGAGATCTTCCTTGAGGTGTTCGGAGAATTGTTCAGGCGTACCTCCAAGCAACTCATATTTTGCCTTATCTAATATTTTTTTAAGATCTGGTATTGCAAAAATCTCTTTATTCAAATGGTTGATGATGTCGCGTGGGGTTCCCGCGGGTGCAAGGAAGCCAAACCAGTTGGATACAACAAAGTTGTCCATGCCGCCCTCTTTTGCTGTCGGTATGTCAGGTACAAATGACACGCGATCGCGGCTGAGTAATGCGAGCGCTCTCAACTTGCCGCTCTGAACATGAGGATATGGCCCCGTAACGCCGGTCACCATCATGTCGATTTCGCCGCCCATCATCGCGGTCATAGCCGGACCTGTTCCCTTGTATGGCACGTGCATGATGTTGACCCCAGCAAGGCTCTTGAAATATTCGCCAGTAAGGTGGTTGACTGCGCCTATACCGGCCGAACCGTTTTTGAGTTTTCCGGGATTGGCTTTGGCGTATTCTACGAGTTCTTTGAGGTTCTTCACCGGAAGATCCTGCCTGACAACAATAGACATGGGAGTCCCCGCGACAAGTGCGATCGGATCGAGATCCTTGATCGGGTCGTAGCCGACTTTCTCATAAAGGGCGCAGCTCATAGTCATCGCTTGGGAAACGAGAAGGAGGGTGTATCCGTCGGGCTTAGTTCTTGTCGCAATTCCTATGGCGATGTTACCGCCGGCACCCCCACGGTTTTCAGGCACTATCGGCTGTCCGAGCCGTTCGGAAAGTTTCGTTGCGATAATGCGTCCCAAAGTATCGGCCGGCCCGCCTGCTGCAAAGGCTATGATGAGTCGAATCGGTTTATCAGGATATGATTGTGCGCAGAGTGGGCCAACCATAGCTCCAATAAGAAGAAACACACCCAAAATCACACCGATGGTCTTAATCTTATTTTTCGTCTGACCTTGGTTTGCCGCTTTGCGATCTTGTTCTTTCTTGCACCCTTTATTATTCCATAAAATACTTCTTTCCATAATATTCTTTTTCATGGCGATCTCCTTTTAATTTGCAAAGTCAATTAAACGATGAATTGCGACGATTATGTGCAATTTGAAATACTATTTATAACCGGCATTGATAGCAATATGCGCAGATAGTCGCTTCTTAGCAAAGAAAATACGTACACCGGCTTCGAGAATA
>JAZDIE010000079.1:0-11984 GCA_043805295.1 Pseudomonadota bacterium | reverse complement strand
CCGGCGACCGGATAGTTGTGTATCTGGACAAACACTAATCACAATGAAGCGCAACGTCACAGATGGACTTTTTATAAATCCACCAAAAGGAAGACACATTGAGACCATCACACACAACAACAATCATTATTGCCATATCCTCTGTGCTTGCAGTAGCCATCCTTTCTTTTCCATGCCCGGCTGAAATCGAAAACAAAGGCGCGACCTATGTAGGCATGGAAAAGTGCAAGGAATGTCACCCTAAACATGTGGAGAGTTACTACTCGTGGAAATATTCTAAAAACTTCCGAATCATTAAAATGAGAAAAAAAGAGCATGACCCAAAGTGTCTCCTATGCCATACTACAGGCTATGGTAAGGATGGCGGATTCATAAACGTTGAAGAGACTCCGCAGATGGCTAACAAACAATGCGAATCCTGCCACGGACCGGCCAGCCTGCATCTTAAAGCGCCCACAAAAAAAGAGCACCAGGAGACGTTAACTATACCTAAAAATGTGTGCACCACATGCCATAGCGGGCATATTCATCCTGGTTATTAGCGATATTTTGTAATATTTTCGTATAGTTGCAATCTTTATTTTCTTGGAACCGTATCCTCATTCCTGAATTAATCTGTCATTACGACCACTTTCTACATATACAATCCACATATATAACTGCTACACGAGTTGCTCATTTCATACTCCAGAAGATTGAAAGGCAAATCACAAGCGATGACTCCGTAGCAACTTCTCAAGAGCGTCCCAGTAAAGTGCTCCCGCCTTGTCTAAAATATCATAATGACCTCCTCCTTCTACCCAAAGGGATAGTTTAGAAGACTTTGCTTTTTCAAAAAGCATTTGACCATGCCAGCACGGAATGACTTCATCGTTGGTCCCATGCACTATAAGCAGAGGGCATCTTACAAGATCAATCCTTGATATATTCTTGAATTTATCAAATGGAAACAAGGCAATCCTGGTCACTACTTTATAGGCTGTGACAAAAGGACTCATCAAAATAGCCGCCGCCACCTCTTTGGTTGACGCAAGATATATCGCCGGTCCGTTGCCAAGAGACCACCCCATAACAATGATGTTCTGTGGATATATTTTCAGCTCTGATGTCATATATTCATACGCTGCCTCGATATCCTCATACGTCCTTTTTTCGCTGGGCTTCCCTTCGCTTGTCCCATACCCCTGGTAATCATAAACAAACACGGAAAATCCATGCGCTACAAAGTCCCCCATATAAGTCCTGATATCACCGATATCTTCAGCATTGCCGTGACTGTATAATATCGTATATTCTGCATCTGGATTAGATAAGTAAAAAGCGGAAATTAATGCGCCGCTTTGTGTCCTCAGCTTGACAATTCCAGACTCGTCCTTGTAGGAAGAGGGCGGGGGTTGAAAGATAACCCTGTCTGACCAGAGGATTGCAAAACACGCTATGGTCGCATATGAAATTAACAAAACAAATAAAAATCGTATAGCCATAAAACATTTTTAACATATGCGAGCCTTGCAGTACAATGGAACATACACGCCCATGAAAAAAACACCCCTCAATCATCTTCCTATAATGCAAAAAAAGGATGTTATTGTTGAGGCGATTCGCAAACACCCTGTTGTTGTAATAACCGGTGAAACAGGCTCAGGGAAAAGCACACAAACGCCTAAGATCTGCCTTGAGGCAGGACGCGGCATTTCAGGAAGAATAGGCATCACTCAGCCTCGGCGGATTGCCGCGATATCCATAGCAGCTCAAATCAGCCTCGAACTAAAGGAGCATCCAGGGAAGCTGGCCGGATATAAGATCAGATTTCAGGATAAAACCCCTGCCAACGCCTGCATAAAAGTAATGACTGACGGAATATTGCTTGCCGAGACACTGGCTAACCCCCGTCTTATTGAATACGACACGATCATCATTGATGAAGCTCATGAACGAAACGTTAATATAGACTTTCTGTTAGGATTCTTAAGACGCCTGATTAAGGAGAGAAACGATCTCAGGCTTATAATAACCTCAGCCACAATAGATACTGAAAAATTTTCAGAGGCGTTTGATAATGCGCCGGTCATAGAGGTTTCAGGGAGGGTATACCCGGTTGATGTGGAATATTGTCCGATTCAAATTGAAGGTAAAGAGGGAGAGGATATCACTTTTGTAGATGCCGCGGCCAATGCCGTAGAAAAACTTCAGATTCAAAAGAGACATGAAGACATATTGATCTTCATGCCAACAGAGCAGGATATACGAGACACAGTTGAGCTTCTAAAGGCGCGCGATATTTCAGCGCCCCTTATCCTGCCCCTCTATGGACGGCTCAGCTCAGCGCAACAAGGCCAGGTCTTTCAGCCAAGCCTTAAACAAAAGATAGTTATAGCGACAAACATAGCTGAAACCTCTCTCACAATCCCAGGCATCAAGTACGTAATCGACACCGGACTTGCGCGCATATCCAGATACAATCCCAAGCTTGCCATACAACGGCTTCCTATTGAGCGGATATCACAAAGCAGCGCTGACCAGAGAAAAGGAAGGTGCGGAAGGGTGCAGGCAGGTGTATGTATCAGGCTCTATTCAGAAGAGGACTACCTTTCCAGGCAGGCATTTAACCAGCCTGAGATACTCAGATCAAACCTTGCCGAGACGCTTCTCAGGATGAAATCCCTCAAGCTTGGAGATGTCAGGCGCTTCCCTTTTATAGACCCCCCTTCAGGAAAAAGTATTAAGGACGGTCATGCCATATTAAAAGAGCTGGGGGCTATTGATAAAGAAGAAAGACTGACATCATTGGGAAAGGCGCTTGCCAGACTCCCCATGGACCCGCGTCTTGGCCGGATGATTATTGAGGCTAAAAAAGAAGGCGCATTACGTGAAGTCCTGGTCATTGCTTCAGCGCTAAGCGTACGCGACCCGCGTGAACGTCCGTCTGATAAGACTGCGTATGCAGATCAGGCGCACGCTGCATTTGCCGATACACAGTCTGATTTTCTTGTTTATCTCCGCATGTGGGAGGCGTTCCACACGCACATGGCAAATGGCGCAAGCCGGAATACAATGCGTATTTTTTGCAAGAAGCATTTTCTCTCTTATGCAAGGATGCGCGACTGGATCGATCTCCACAACGAGCTTTTAAGAACACTCACTGCGATAAAGGGATTTCACATAAATCCAATGTCGGCTGGTTACGACGCTATTCACCGCTCCATTTTAAGCGGATATCTTGGACATGTCGCGCTTAAAAAAGAAAAAAATGAATATTATGCGGCAGGGAACAAAAAAGTGAGCATATTTCCAGGCTCGTGCCTGTACAACAAGAGCGGGGCATGGATTGTAGCGGCGGAACTGGTCGAGACATCAAGGGTGTTTGCGCGAATTATTGCAAATATAAATCCTGAATGGCTTGAGATGCTTGGCGCGCATATGGTCAAATCGCGCTATTCCGCTCCTCACTGGGACAAGGATCGCGGCGAGGTAGTCGCATATGAAAAAAAGACGCTCTTAGGTTTGACTATAGTAGAAAACAGAAAGACAGGATATGGCAAGATCGATCCAATAGAGGCAAAAAAGATATTTATCCAATCAGCCCTTGTGGAAGGAGAGATTTCCAGAACATATCACTTCATGAGGCATAATCAGGAACTGATCGCAAAAATTAAAGACATGGAAAACCGGACAAGATGCCGCACATTGCTGGTGGAAGAAGATGTTATTGCAGAGTTTTATCGAACACGCATAAACGCTGATATATCCGACATCCGGACATTTGAAAAATTTCTAAAAGATTCTAAAAACGATCATTTTTTGTGCATGACAGAAAATGACATACTCACTGAAAAGCCTGATCCTGAATACCTAAAGCAGTTCCCTGGCCATATTAATGTCAGAGATCACAAACTACCGTTGACCTATTGTTTTGACCCGGCAGACGATGCGGACGGAGTAACTGTTTTAATGCCGGATTTTCTGATAGGCTCTATACATAGCGTCATAAGACATAGCGCAAGGCGCGACGCAGGTGAGAAGCGAGGCGTACTTCCTGTACGTTGCAGCGACGAGCCAAGAAGCAACGCAGCGATCTGGACTTATGACGCTATGTATATTTCAGGAAATAGGTTTGAATGGCTAGTGCCGGGCTTATTGCAGGAAAAAATAGAAGCGCTTTTAAAAGGACTCCCTGGATCATTGCGCAGGCATTTTATCCCTGTCGCATCCTATTCAAAAGAGATCGCAAGCCAACTCCCTAAGGATTATGACAAATCGCTTTACGCCTCGTTGTCTGATTATATAAAAAGAAAATACGCTATTGATGTCCCGCTCAACGCATGGCCTAAAGATAAACTGCCTCCATATCTTAAAATGAGATTCTCCATACATAAGTCGTCCTGCTGGGACATAGCCGCACAAAAACTGGAACGCTCAGGGATCACAAAGTGGGACTTTGGATCTCTGCCTGAAAAAGTCCAACTTCAAACCGATAACACAGACATGACCATCTTTGCCTATCCAGGACTGGCTCAGGAGCAAGAGTGCGTTGCCATACGGCTCTTTACAACCCCTGAAAAAGCCAAAGCTGAAACCCAAAAAGGAATCATGACGCTACTTTCACAAAATCTAGCCAAAGAGTTAACACGGCTAAAAAACACTATCTCATTATCAAAAGAGTTGCGGGAACTCTTTCAGCCATTCGGCACAGAAAGACAATTAGGCAATATGGTCTGCTCCTGTGTGAAACGATCCATACTAGCAGCAAAAGGAACCGAAGTAAGGACTGAGACGGATTTTATGCGACTGACAGATCAAGTCCGCAGCAGTCTGCTCGATACCGGTCAAACAGCTATCAAAACACTGGAAGATATCTTGCGTGAGCGCAAAAGAACCTCTGAAACCATCTCAAGGTATGCGTCGCTTTCAAAAAATAGCTCCCCTTCCCTTTATCAGGAATATAGACTGCTTATTGATGAGATGATAGATCTTGTGCCAGCGGATTTTCTCGAACAATATAATGTAGCGCAACTGAAAGATATATCCAGATATCTGAAAGCTCTCAGACTTAGAGGGGAGCGGATGTACGCAAATCCAGACAAATTAAAAGATAAAGCAAACAAGATTGCGGCGTATACCGCAAACCTAAAAAAAGCTTACAAGACTTTAAACACCGATGCGTCTCCTGAGTTGCAGGAAATGTTGCGTCACTTCAGATGGATGATCGAAGAACTTAAGGTTTCGTTTTTCGCGCAGGAGCTGCACACCTCATATCCTGTCTCTACAGCCAAGCTGGATGAAAAATGGGAAGCAATCTCTCAACAGCTTTGACACACGCTATTTGCTTAGCACCTGAACGGAAAACAATAAGTTTTGTCAGCGGCGGCGCGAAAATGTACCAAATAGGGCGGCTTGAAAATGCGAGGCAAAAATGGAAATAAAAGCAGTCATTGGAGACCGTCATCAGGCTTCAGAGCCTGCTATCACAGTAGTTTCAGGTTTCGATTATTTCCTTCATGCGATAGCTTTTGCCCTAAATAACTACGGTATCGGTATGGTGAAGGAGGCGATCAAGCAGCGCTGAGGTGAGAGTACTGTCGTTGTTGAAGATTTCGGGCCAATCTGCAATTAAGCACTAGCAATTAACGTGCAACCAGATTCCACTATTTTGAGGCAAAAGGGCGTTAAATAATGGAATCCAGATGCACTGTTATCCTTGCTCAAAACAGTATGGCAGTAGCCGCATAAAGCAAGTATCTAATAAAATTAAAGAGTTATATGTATAGACAGCCATTGGCATTACTGTTGCTAATATAGCTTATTCAATTGTTAGAGCAACAAGCAGTGTCTGCTTTTGGATGGACACAAGCTGATCAAGAAAGAAAGGTTGTGAAGAATATGCCGCTGATAATAATAGCCAAGCGAATAATAGCCTTCAGTATGTTGTGTTTATTCATCTGTTTTTCGTCGGCAGCCCATGCTGAATACAGTATGGATTATTCAGCGATCCAAGGTTGTTCTGTCGAGGCAACTAGGATTTGCGATTTTGGTCCTGGTGTGGGACCCAGCCATCTTTGGAACATAGTCTCAGATTATGCTGGAGTTACTGGGTCATGGCAGGAGAATAACGGGGTTTGGGGACGGACAATAGGGGGTGGTATTACATCCTCCCTTGTCATTAGCTTTGCAGTGCTTGGTCACGAAAGCGCCCATGCTGCTGTTGCCAATGAACTCAAGGCTTCAAATGTTTACTTGGATTGGCGCCCTGAGAAATTTTGGAAAGGGGAAGTAGACCCAACATGGAAACGAGTCCTGTCGAGTGAGTCGGTTATTGAATATGCCTCAGCAGGGATTGCATGGCAAAACAGGGCGGTTGACTCTACGATAGCTGAAAACTTAGACAGTGAACTCTCTCTGGCTGACATGCTATGGCTCGGCATTAACCAGGCAGGTCTTCCCTTGTACGTAATGAAGAGTAAGAAGCCGGAGTCCGGCAAGGGGTATGGATCAGAAAAAAACGATATAGAGGCGTGGATTGCGCATACGTCTGGGTTCGAGCAGGCAGTAATGGATAGGTTGTATGGAGACTTGGCCATTGGAGCAGGCTGGCAAGCTATTGGAACTATTTCTTCAATGTATGCTGGTTTACGATACCTTTTGACAGGAAAGGAATATCATATGGGAGGTACATGTTTGAACCCGCAGGCGAGTCTGACTAATGTTGGAGTGCTTTATACACTTGGTGTTTATCATAAATTGACAGACGGCGTGAATCTCCATATGGCGCCAGGCTATGGTAAAAACAGAGTAGCCGACAAGGACATGCTATCAATAGCATTAGACTTGAGCTATGATTTTTAAGAGATTTATTAAAAATTAAAAACGTATATCCCGACGAAGGTCTGGATTCAGTATGTATCTTTTACGAACAATCTTATTATTCTGATTATTAGCCTTACAAGACTGGTCAAGAAAAGGATTCCGGCAAGCACTGAAAGCGTGAGAGGGAAGGGATAAAAAGAATTGAACCGTGTATGGTTTGTGGCGACTATGATTCCTCTTGCTCCAAACAGCACAACCATAGCCGAGAGAATCAAGATTATAGTATAAAAAGTTGTTGAACAGTGCCATGGTATAATAATTTTTCTAAATGAAAAAATGCGTTTTTTGGCCATAGGTGTTCGGCTTATATGTTATGCATCCGGTTTTTTTCCGCTTATTATTGTACATATGCCATTTGTCAGCGGCCTGTGCCATACAGGGGAAAAGCCTATCTCTTTCATGATCTTGCATAAGCGCAGCGGATGCGGAAATGTCATGACTGACTCAGGGAGATACTTATAGGCGTTTGCGTCTTTTGATATCAGCTTGCCCGCCAATGGTAGAATTTTTTTAAAATAAGCAAGATAGATATTTTTCATAAGGCCTTTTTCAGGGCGGGTCAGTTCCAGTATAAGCGCATGCCCACCCTTTTTGAGAAGACTATAGAATACCCTCAAGACCTCTTCTTTGTCCGCCATGTTTCGTATACCAAATGCGATGGTCACCGCATCGAACATGTTTGCCTTGAGAGGGAGATTGAGAACATCGCCTTGCATTAGTCTTATATGATTTCCGTATCCTGCCTGGGCTATTTTTTCTTTTCCCAACAGAAGCATATTAAAAACAAAATCAATTCCCAGGACAGATACCCGGCTGTTAAATTGCCGCACAATTTCAATTGCTACATCACCTGTGCCGGTGGCCATATCCAGAACCAGGGCGTTTTGAGAAAGAGCAAGATGCCTGACCATTTCACGACGCCAATATATGTCGTGTCCCAGGCTGAGCGTGCGGTTCAACAGATCATATGTGGGCGAGATCTGTTTGAACATTTTTTGTATAGCTTTTGAGTGTCTTGTCATAGAAGTATTGACAAAATTATTTAATGAGTTAAGTTCAACCGATTTGCTAAATCCTGATGGATTAGTAAAAGGTTGAAGTCAAGGCTATGATGGCCTGATAACTTTGTTAAAAACTCCATTAACATAAGGGCGTTGATTCGCGCAACAATAATGAAAACAAAGCGGGATTATTACGAAATACTTGGTGTCAATAGAGATGCGGATGCTGCTGCTATAAAGTCGCAATACCGCAAACTGGCAATGCAATACCATCCTGATCGAAACCCTGGAGACAAATCTGCTGAGGACAAATTTAAGGAATCCGCCGAGGCATATGAGGTTTTAAGTGACCTTGAAAAACGAAGGATTTATGATCAGTACGGACACGATGGACTCAATAGCGCAGGGTTCAGTGGGGCTAGAGGCTTTGAGGACATATTCAGCAGCTTTGGCGATATTTTTGAGGATTTTTTTGGGTTTGGTTCAAAAAGCAGGACGCGTGGTGGAAATGGCCGAGGAGCGGATCTCCGGTACGACATGGAGCTTGATTTCATGGAAGCAGCGTTTGGTGTTGAAAAAGAGATCAAGCTGGAAAAACAACAGACGTGCTCGAAATGCGACGGCACAGGTTGTGCCCCAGGTACTTTTTTAGAGACATGCACTACGTGCCGTGGGTCTGGCCATTTTACCCAGACACAGGGTTTTTTCAGCATTAGAACTACTTGTCCAAAATGCAATGGAGGAGGCCGTATAATCCCCAGTCCCTGCATGAATTGCAGGGGGAGAGGATTGGAGCTGAGCGCAAAATCGGTTTCGGTGAAGATTCCTGCCGGAGTTGATTCAGGATCGCGACTTAGGCTCACGGGTGAGGGTGAGGGCGGAGTCAAGGGTGGGCCGTCAGGCGACCTTTATGTAGTGCTCCATGTGAAACCGCATGATTTTTTTAGTCGGGATGGAGTGGACATACTCTGTCAGATTCCCATTTCCTTTATTGACGCAACCCTTGGCGCCAGTATTGATGTGCCTACGTTGACAGGAAAAGAGGTTTTTAATATTCCCAAGGGGACTCAGCCTGGCGAAGTGTTAAGGCTCAAAGGATTGGGACTCCCTTCATTGAGAGGGTACGGCAAAGGGGATATGGTTGTTCACTTGGATATAAAGACCCCTACTGGTCTTAGCAAAAAACAGGAGTCGCTTCTTCGGGAGTTCTCTGAGCTTGATTCAAAGAAGCTGTCAAGCAAGATTAAAAAAATTTTTAATTAACGGATTTGTAAAGAGTTCATTGTATCAGCTTAGGAGCTGATGTATTCCATTTTCCAGTGATTTGATTCCGATAAGAGTGATCCCTTTTGTTTTTAAGTTAATACAATTGCTTTCCGGAAGGATACACTGTCTAAATCCCATCTTTTGGGCCTCCATAATACGCGATTCCACCTGACTTACCGCGCGCACCTCTCCGGTAAGTCCCACCTCACCCAATACGATTGTGTCATTGGCAATCGGCTTATTCAGAAAGCTTGATATAATTGCAGCAGCAATTCCAAGGTCTATTGCCGGCTCATCAGCTTTTATGCCTCCGGCAATGTTTATATATACATCCTGGTCAGACAACTGAAATCCTAATTTTTTTTCCAATACAGCTATCAAGAGAGATACCCTGTTTGTGTCCACTCCGAGGGCTGTTCTTTTGGGAGTTCCATAGGATGTGGCACTTGCCAATGCCTGTATTTCGACTAGTATGGGGCGAGATCCTTCGATACACGGCACAACCACAGAACCGGCGGCGTCTGCCGGTCTTTCGGCAAGAAATATGGCGGAAGGATTAACCACTTCCTTTAACCCTTTATCGCTCATTTCAAACACCCCAATCTCATTTGTGGAGCCGTACCGGTTTTTTACAGCCCTCAATATGCGAAACATATGGTTTCGATCCCCTTCAAAGTAGAGTACGGTATCTACCATATGCTCCAGCGCTTTAGGCCCTGCGATTGTGCCTTCTTTTGTCACGTGTCCCACAATGAAAACAGGTATCCCTGTGCGTCGCGCAAGATACATGAGATGCATAGTCGCTTCCCGCACTTGGCTCAGGCTGCCAGGCGCAGAGGTAAGCTGGGCGCTGAATACTGTCTGGATTGAATCTATGGCAAGTATGTCGGGTGATGAGGCTGTAACAATTTGTTCAATAACATCTATGGATGTTTCCGATGCAACCCAAAGGTTGTCTGAATCTGTATGTAGCCTATTGCTTCTAAGTCTGATTTGCTTAACAGATTCCTCTCCTGAGATATAAAGCACCTTGAGACCTTGATCTGCTAAACTGTAAAATGTCTGGAGCAGGATAGTGGATTTTCCAATTCCAGGGTCGCCGCCGACAAGGACAAGCGAGCCAGGCACAAGCCCACCTCCAAGGATGCGGTCGAACTCGCTGATATTGGTTTTTATGCGTTTTTCTTCTATCATCTCGATAGCAGTTATCGGTTGAGGTAGATTCTCACCAGGGAGGGCGATGGTTGTTCTGTTTTTTTCTTTTATAGAGATAGATTTTTCTTCAACAAAGACGTTCCATTCGTTGCAGCCAGGACATCGGCCCAGCCATTTAGATGTTTGGTGTCCACACGCCTGGCAGACAAAAATAGTATTACGATCCATATCTTTCATTGACAAAGTTATGCAGTTTTTTTATATTGCTTTTTCGGAGTTGAGTTGACTATCTCAGAGATATATAGACTTTAAGAAAATGGTTTTGGCAAGGCCAGAGAAAGGAATCCGGGCGTACTTCCTGTACGCCGCACAAGGAATTCCGACCGATAACGCAGTCCAAAATCATTTTCTTAAAGTCTATAGCAGGCTTTTAGTTGTCATACAAGAAGAAGGAGAAATATAATGGCCGATGTTTTGGAAGTAAGCGATAGTAATTTTGAGGCTGAAATCATTAAAAGCGACAAACCGGCGCTTGTAGACTTTTGGGCTTCATGGTGTGGGCCTTGCAGGATGATTGCGCCGGTTGTCAAAGAATTGGCGACAGAGTATGGCGATAAGGTTAAGATTGCTAAATGCAATGTTGACGAGAATCCAGCCACTCCCAACAAATATGGGATTCGATCTATCCCTACACTTATTCTTTTTAAGGACGGCCAAGTGGTGGAACAGATCATTGGCGCGGTTCCAAAAGAGAATATAGAAGCTACTCTCAACAGGCTCATCGGACAATAAAAACAATATGTCTTATTTTGATTATGACCTGGCTATCTTGGGCGGAGGGCCTGCGGGTCTTACTGCAGGACTTTATGCCGCGCGCGCCAGGCTTAAGACAATAATGTTTGAAAAGGTTGTGCTTGGCGGTCAGATCCTTGTAACCGACTGGATTGAGAACTATCCGGGTTTTCCGGAGGGTATCTCTGGCTATGATCTTGCCCAAAAGATGGCTGACCAGGTTGCAAGATTCAACGTTCCGATAAAAAACGAGCAGGTATTAGGGATAGAATTTGCGGGGAGGGTCAAACGGCTCAGGTTAAAGGATAAGACTATATCCGTCTGTGCGGTAATTATTGCAACAGGCGCTTCTCCCAATAGGCTCAATATACCTGGCGAGGAGACCTTGTTAGGCAAGGGGGTTTCCTATTGCGCTACGTGCGATGGGCCGTTTTATAAAGGGAAAAGGGTGGCAGTGGCCGGCGGCGGGAATTCGGCCATCCAAGAGGCCATATTTTTAACCAAGTTCGCCGACAAGGTATTTGTAATCCATCGCAGGCAGGAACTGCGCGCTACAAAAATATTGCAAGAGCGCGCCTTTGCAAATCCCAAGATTAAATTTATACTAGATTCTTCTGTTATTAGTATTGAAGGAAAGAATGTAGTGGAAAAGTTGATGGTAGAGAACAAGACACACCGAGGCATATCTGAACTCCTTGTGGATGGTTTGTTTGTATTTGTGGGGATAAAGGCAAACTCAGGTTTTTTACCAGCGGATATTAAAAGGGATGATCGTGGTTTTGTCCTGACAGATCAATCTATGGAGACCTCGGTTCCAGGTGTATATGCGGCAGGGGATATACGTAACACCCCATTGCGTCAGGTAGTTACAGCAGCGGGGGATGCAGCTATCGCCGCTTATAGCGC
>JAZDIE010000078.1:0-11973 GCA_043805295.1 Pseudomonadota bacterium | reverse complement strand
TAATTGCCAATATTTCCCTTTTTCTTTGTATCAACCGAAATGACGGGTTGATTTTTGTTTTGAAATTTTTTCGCCTTGTCATTGATAAAATGAAACTGTGCATCTCTGTCCGGATGATCTTCTGAACCTTCTATGTTTTTTTATTAGACTGCAAACTGTAGTCAAGCTCACCTAATATCCTGGCTACCAGACTATGGCTCACATTATGACCTTAGTTATTTAATTCTTCTGCCAGTTTCCTTGTACTTTTGCAAACCCATTTGAGAGGTGACTCAGGATCTCCTCGTGTTATTGGTTCAATCAAGCTATCCAGATCGGTGATTAGCTGTTTGTTGGTTTCAGACTTTTTCTTGCGGCCGCCACCTGTTCGGCGTATCCGATTGTCAGGACTTTCTTTTTCCCTTGTAATCTCCTTTATGCCTGCATTTACGGTGGTTCGGGAGACGCCTGTCGCTTTGAATACGGCACTCACCCCTCCCCAACCTATTTCAATTGCTTCATTTGCACACCATAGACGTTTCGATCTTTCATCAAAATGATGCCTTATTCTTTCATACCTATCTTTTAGCTCTTTAAGTTCCACATATAAAGCATAGCATAGTAGTAAAATTTGAATAGGTTATTTTGTTACAGTCCCTAAGCAATGGTGCCTTTGATTTTATTTCTAAGCCTTTCAAGCTGGATGATATTCAGATTGTGGTTAATAGGGCTATATGTTTTCGCGAGGCAGGTGATTTGCAGTCAGGAACTGAAAGATAAAGATACCCCGTGGCAAGCCACAGGGTATCTTTAAAATTTAACTATTTTTTGTCGTTTACTTCTTCAAAATCCGCATCTACAACATCTTCATCTGTGGAGTGTTTTCCTGAGTTAGGCTGGCCTCCTTCGGTCTCTCCTCCACCCGCTGTTTTGCCAGATGCCTGCGAATACATGGCTTCGGCAAGTTTATGAGAGGCCTTTGTCAGGTCATCGGTTAGTTGTTTGATCTCATCCGCATTTGACCCTTCCATTGCTTTTTTTAGCCTCTCTATAATAGAATTTATATTCGTACGTGTAGCGGAGTCAACCTTATCGCCTAATTCGTTTATTGATTTTTCAGTGGTGTAAATCATAGTGTCTGCGGTGTTTCTCGTCTCTGCCAGACTCTTTTTTTTCTTGTCCTCTTCAGCATGCAACTCAGCATCCTTTATCAAGCCCTTGATTTCCTCTTCGTTCAACCCGCTGGAAGCAGTGATCTTGATTGATTGTTCCTTCCCTGTACCCATGTCTTTTGCAGACACATGCACTATGCCATTTGCGTCAATATCGAATGTGACCTCTATTTGGGGTATGCCTCGTGGAGCAGGCGGAATGCCAACCAGCTCAAACCTTCCCAGGGTGTTGTTGTCGCTTGCCATTTCGCGTTCTCCCTGCAGGACATGGATCGAGACAGCAGGTTGACTGTCTGCTGCTGTTGAGAATGTTTGGCTTTTTCTCGTCGGAATTGTTGTGTTCTTATCAATGAGTTTTGTCATTACTCCGCCCAGAGTCTCTATGCCAAGGGAAAGCGGGGTGACGTCTAAAAGCAATACATCTTTTACATCACCTTTTAAGACTCCTGCCTGAATAGCAGCGCCCATGGCAACTACCTCGTCCGGATTTACGCCCCTGTGAGGTTCTTTTCCAAAGAATTTTCTCACAACATCCTGTACTGCCGGCATGCGGGTCATCCCTCCCACCAGTACCGCCTGATTAATGTCAGAAGGCTGCATGTTGGCGTCTTTCAGGGCGGTTTGACACGGAGGAAGGAGGCGATTCAGCAGGTCTGCGACAATTGTTTCAAGTTTTGCGCGGGTCAGTTTTATATTCAGATGTTTTGGTCCGCTTGCGTCAGCCGTAATAAAGGGGAGGTTAATATCTGTTTCCATGGAGGTTGAAAGTTCCATTTTTGCCTTTTCTGCTCCCTCCTTAAGACGTTGAAGCGCCATCCTGTCTTTTCGCAGGTCGATTCCCTGGTCTTTTTTAAATTCGTTAGCCAGGTAATCGACAACGCGCAGGTCAAAGTCTTCTCCACCAAGATGTGTATCTCCATTGGTCGCTTTTACCTCAAATACGCCGTCTCCTATCTCAAGTATAGATATGTCAAATGTCCCTCCGCCAAGGTCAAATACTGCTATTTTTTCGTCCTTCTTTTTATCCATGCCGTAGGCAAGCGACGCTGCGGTAGGTTCGTTTATAATTCTCAGGACATTTAGGCCTGCAATCTTTCCTGCGTCCTTGGTGGCCTGACGTTGGCTGTCGTTGAAATAGGCAGGCACGGTAATGACAGCGTCTGAGACAGTCTCTCCAAGATAATCTTCAGCAGTCTTTTTCATAATTTGAAGGATATAAGCGGAGATTTCTGCCGGGCTGTATTCTTTGTCACGTATTTTTACCCAGGCATCGTTGTTGTTTGCCTTTATTATCTTGTACGGAAGAATTTTAGTGTCATGTTGCGCTTCGGGTGAGTCGAACTTTCTTCCAATCAACCGTTTTACTGCAAATACAGTATTCTCAGGGTTGGTGATCGACTGTCTCTTTGCAATCTGACCCACCAGCCGTTCTCCTTTATCGTTGAATGCCACGATTGACGGAGTGGTGCGTCCACCTTCTGCATTGGGAATAACCTTGACGTCTTTTCCTTCCATAATAGCCACGCACGAATTTGTTGTTCCTAAATCAATACCTATTACTTTACCCATGTTTCCTCCTCGCTTTTACCTTTATACATCCTGTGTACAGATGTTTTCGGTTTCATTTTCGTCAGTTTTTTTTGTTTCTTTTGATGCTGATACAATCACCATCGACGGTCTTAGAAGCCTTTCCCGTAACATGTACCCTTTTTGCAGCTCTCTAATGACTGTCCTTGGGGGATGTTCATCAGAGTGTTCTTCCATGATAGCTTCATGGATACAGGGGTCAAACGGCGTGCCCATGGCATTGATTTGCGTTACGCCGAATTTTTGGGTGCAGCAATTGAATTGTTGAATAGTCAGCCCAATCCCTGCAATCAATGACTTGCAATCTGACTCTGTGGATGCCGTAAGCGCACGCTCCAGGTTGTCAATTATAGGGAGTATATCTCTTAAGACAGATTCATTTGCGTATTTTTTGAACTCATCTGTCTCACGTTCAATACGTTTTTTGTAATTGTCAAACTCGGCTGCAACCCTTAACAGTCTGTCGTAGTATTCTTTTGCTTCCGCAGCCTTTGTTTCTATATCAGAGGGCTGGTTATCAGACTTGGGTGCAATTTTTTCGGGCTTGTTTTCTTTGGCCTCGCTGTCATTTCCACCCTGTGTTTTAGATAATATTTCGTTGATATCCGGCATTATGTTATTAGCTGTCATTTGATTATCCTGAAAAAGGATGGCTTCACAAAAAGTCTTAAGTTTGACAAATCTGTTAAAAACTACACGACAACATAAAACACATACTTGGTTTGTCAAGGTATTTTGTAACTATTCAGGTGTATAGACTGAAGGCTATTAGCAAGTCAGGTTTTCATCCTTGGGGGGTGAACAACTTATTCATGAGCGTTTACTCTTGCTTTATCAGCCAAATAAAAGAGAATTCCGCCGGCAATAAAAAAGAGCGATAGGGATGCTATGCTGATACGTGATGCTGTATTACCGCCAGCCCCCAGCCACCTTACAACAAGCACGACCACAGCCATCATCGACGGGCCGATAACTGCGGCGAATTTTCCGATCATATTGTAAAAGCCGAAAAACTCGGCGGATTTGTCCTGCGGGATAATCCTTGCGTAATACGACCTGCTTAACGCCTGGATTCCTCCTTGCACAAGCCCGATCATGGCTGCCAGTGCGTAGAACTCCTGCTTTGTTTGCATGATAGCGCCCCAGCACAAGATAAAAAGGTATACCGCGAGCGCCAGCAAGATCGACCTGGCGGTTCCAATAGCACGGCTTAAATACCCAAAACCTATAGCAGACGGGAACCCGACAAACTGGGTGATCAGCAGGGCTGAAATAAGATCAACAGATTTAAAACCTATAGACATACCATAGTCGATGGCCATGCAGACAATGGTGTCCACCCCGTCTATGTAAAGCCAATATGCGGCAAGAAAGAAGAAAATAGGTTTTAATCGTTGGGTATCCCTAAGCGTTTCCTTTAATTGGAGAGATCCAGCCTTTATCATCTCAATGCAGGATCGTTTGACAGCGTATTTTTGTTCTTTGACAAATAGCAATATGGGCACGGAAAAGACTGCCCACCATACGGCAACCGAAACAAATGAAAAACGTATGGCATGGATGGAGTTCTCAAATCCGAATTGTTCAGGTTTAAGGATTGCCCATACGTTTAATGCCAGCAGCAATCCGCCGCCCATGTATCCAAGGGCAAATCCCAGACTTGAAACAGAATCGAGTTTATCCTTTGGCGCAACAGTTGTAATGAGTGAGTCATAGAATACATTTCCGCCTGCGAACCCTATGCTTGCGAGCACATAAAAGATTGCGGCTATAAGCCATGAATCATTTGGAATAAAGTATAAAAGAGAGGTCATAGCTATGCCCAGGACGGCAAAGGAAGAAAGAAACTTTTTTCTTGCAAGACCTCTGTCGGCAATGGCTCCGAGCAGAGGGGCGGATAGCGCCACAACAATTCCCGCAATCGAGTTGGCTATGCCCAGCCGTGCTGTGCTGACCGAGGGATCAATCCCCTTATTCCAGAATTCCTTAAAAAATAGCGGGAAAAAACCTGCCATGACCGTGGTGGCAAAGGCCGAGTTTGCCCAGTCGTACATGGCCCATGCGAGTATTTGTTTTTTAGAGGCATTCATAGGGGCAGAGTTCATAGGTTCATACAAACACACCCCGTCTGCTTCGCAGTCACCCCTCTCAAGAGGGGAATTATGGGTGGATTATAAATTTGTAATTCGTAATTTAATAGGTTCAAGGGGTATTTGTTTTTTATTGACCTTTCTTGTTCAGAGAATACAATATACATATATATAAAAAAGGAAAGAGATAATGGCAAAGGTTTTATTGTATTTTATATTTATACTATTTTTGTTGTGCGCCTGCGCTGGGCATAACTCTTCGCCTGGAGCTGTTGTGGTGCTTGCTATGGATTCAATTGTAACCCGCAACACTGATTTGTTTATAAGGTCATCCTGTATGCCGGCGCATGATACGGCGCAGGCATTTCAAAAGATGGACGATACTGCTAAACGGTTTGCTATAGAGCCAAATTCTCATATCTCGATCGGCCGGACATTCAAAAAAGAAAACAATATGGAAGCTGATGTCTTTTTTAACGTGACAAAAGGAGAAAAAAGACGGCAGTTCTTGATGAAGGCGAAAAAAGAGAATGGCGAATGGTTTGCTGTTTTAGATTCATTGCAGATGTCCGATAAGCCATTATGGTAGGGTAATTATTCAGGTGGATAGGCTGAAGGCTAAAGGCGTTTAGAAATATAAGCAATATGACTAATAATGATATTATATCTGATTCTGAACTCCTCTATGTCTTCGAGACTGCGGCGAGCGGGATTAGAATTATTAACAATAATTTTATTGTCACGGCTGTAAACAATACCTTTTGCACAATGTTTGGGTTAATCAAAAAGGAAGTAGTCGGGAGTAAATGCTACGAGTTACTTGCAAGCGATTTTTGTAATACACCTCTCTGTAGGTTGAATGTCGTGACCAGAGATAAGCAATCGATTCATTTCCAGACCGACAGACGGTTGAGTAATGCAAATATCGTCAAATGTATTGAGACTGTTCTGCCGCTTCAGGGTATTGATGGTCAGGTTTTGGGTATAATCGAACATTTCAATGACATTACCCACATAAGGGAGCA
Organism: Pseudomonadota bacterium; assembly: GCA_043805295.1. GTDB lineage: Bacteria > Desulfobacterota > Desulfobacteria > Desulfobacterales. The sequence goes on along the minus strand of JAZDIE010000078.1, from coordinate 6,120 downwards.
GGAGAGAACCCGTCTTGATTTCCAGGCTAACATTGAAAAACGGCTTCTCAAGAGAACCGTTGAACTGGGAAAAGCAAACAGGCAGTTGCTTTCCGAGATCGAGGATCGAAAGCGGGCGCAGGAGGAGACCAGAAACCTCAACGAGGGATTGGAACAGTTAGTGCAAGAACGCACAGCCGAGATTGAATCTGTCAATATCCAGCTTGAAAAAGCGATTGAACGCGCCCACGGATTGGCTCAGGAAGCCGAGATGGCAGGTATTGCAAAAGGTGATTTTCTTGCCCGCATGAGCCATGAAATAAGAACCCCCCTGAATGCAATCATCGGCATGACCAGGCTTGCCCTGAATCTTGATTTAGATTCCAAACTGCGGGATTATTTAGGCACAATAAACACATCAGGCTATCTGCTTTTAGGTCTTATAAACAATATATTGGATTTTTCCAAGATTGATGCTGGCAAACTCGATCTTGAAATACGCGATTTCAGGCTGCATGATATCCTTGAGAATCTGCGCGTCCTGTTTCAGGAAAAGGTGCTGGAAAAAGGGCTTGAAATGGTTATAAACGTAAAGGATGATATTCCTCCAATACTGATCGGAGACTCCTTGCGGCTAAGCCAGATACTGGTCAACCTGACAGGGAATGCGATCAAGTTTACGGAAAAGGGAAGGATTAAGCTTGATGTTAATTGTTTCAATAAAACCGATACTGAGTTAATGCTTCAATTTATGGTTTCAGATACAGGCATGGGCATATTAAGCGAGTCTATTGAGAGGTTGTTCAATCCATTTAGCCAGATGGATGATTCCATAACGAGAAGATATGGGGGTACCGGATTGGGGCTTGCGATTTGCAAACAGATTGTGGAGGCAATGAGCGGGAGGATTTGGGTTGATAGCCAGGCAGGGGAGGGGAGCAATTTTTATTTTACTGTTCTTTTTGGTTATAAAACAGAAGCGACAGAAACAACACATGGCATATTGACCGGATTAGAGTGGTCAAGACGTCTTTCAGATGTGGACGATATTTTTATCCAGGAACGGCTTTCCGGCTCAAGGGTTTTGGTGGCTGAAGACAATTCCATAAACCAAAAGGTTATGACTGAGATGCTTAAAAACGTAGGCATTGCTGTGGATATTGCCAGAAACGGCAAGGAGGCTGTTTCTATGGCTGGAGTTGGTTCATACGATTGCATCTTGATGGATATGACTATGCCTGAAATGGACGGCATTGAAGCGACCCGTGTTATACGCAAAGCTCCTCGGCTTAAGGATCTTCCTGTTATTGGCGTGACCGCCAGCGTTTCAAAAAACGACCGCGAAGAATGGATAGACGCCGGCGTAGACGATTACATCATAAAGCCGGTCGAGCCGGATATCCTTTATTCCAAGCTGGCGGCCCTGATTCCGAAGAAAAAGGGATTCCAGCAGCCGGATAGAGTGCAGCAGGTGAGCAGAGACTTAGTCGAAAACCAGATCGAAACGTCTCTGGCTCTGCTGCAGGGTCTTGACATCCGGGCAGGGCTTCGCAGGGTGGTGGGCAATAAAAAACTCTATTGCCAAATTTTAGAAGAGTTTTTGCGAGATCATAGCGACACCGCATTCAAGATCAAAAGCGCTATTGAAGCGAATGATCTGATGTTGGGGCATAACCTGGCGCATACACTAAAGGGGGTGGCAGGGAATATCGGAGCCATGCGGTTGAATGAGGCGGCGCGCGGTCTTGAAACAGCCACAGATGGTGCTATAATAGAAAGTTATGACGGTTTGATTGATGCCATTGACGCAGCCTTTTTGGAAACCGCATATTCGATACGTGTTTTTCTTAATCGCGAAAACAGACATCCAGATTACCATAATACGCCTGATGTTGAGAGAGTAAATGATATTGCAGGGATTCGTTCAATGCTTGAGCGGTTTGAAACCCTGTTGCGTGAGCAGGACATGGAGTCGGCAATGCAGGCAGCGTTTATTGTAGAGCCATTATGTAGTCTTGGTCTCAATGTTGAAGCGGCCCGGCTTTCGGAATATGTCAGCAGATTTGATTTTAAAAAAGCGCTGGAGGTAGTAAAAACCATTTCAGGGAGATTAAAAGGGAGGGTAAATGAGTGATCTGACGTCAAGGAGCAGGGTGCTCATAATAGATGACGAACCGACAAATATTAAGGTGTTGGGTGAGGCACTCAAGGATGAATACAAGTTGATTGCCGCTGTTAACGGAGAGGAGGGGCTTGCTTGCGCCTGGTCGGAAAATACGCCTGACATTATACTCCTTGATATTATTATGCCGGGGGGGGACGGATATGAGGTGTGCCGCAGGCTTAAAAACGACGAGAGGACAAAGGATATCCCTGTTATCTTTATAACCGCCTTGGCCGAAGCAGGGGATGAGTCAAAAGGGTTTGAGCTTGGAGCCATTGATTACATAACCAAACCGTTTAGTCCTTCTATTGTAAAGGCAAGGGTTGAAACTCATCTTGGGACTGTTTTTCAAACAAGATTGCTCAAAAAACAGATTATGGAACTGAACAGACTCAGCAGGCTAAAAGACGATTTTCTTGCAGTCTGCTCCCATGATCTTAGATCTCCGCTTACAGTTATTTTAGGACTTACTGATTTAATGCTGGTTGATCCTGAAATGTCCAGTGACCATAAAGATTGTTTAAAAGATATCAAACGCTCTGCTGAATCTCAGCTCTCTCTGGTCAACGATCTTCTTGACCTTAGCCGTATCGAATCCGCGCAGGGGGATGTTGAAAAAATACCCCTATGCCTTGCAGAAATTGCCCATTCATGCGTTAATATGTTGAGGCATACGGCGTCGCCCAAGTGTGTGTCACTACAGGTTTTGAATCGTGTAGAAAATGAGAACGTGCTCGGCAACCTGGGTTATATTTCCAGGATATTAAACAACCTGTTATCCAATGCGGTAAAGTTTACCCCATTCGGAGGGTCGGTGACTGTTGAGCTTTTTCAAAAGGACGCCACTACCTTGGTTGTTTCCGTGTCTGATACCGGCCTTGGCATAGCAAAGGAAAAGCTTCCCCAACTTTTTGACAAGTTCTCAATTCTTTCACGAAAAGGGACTGCTGGAGAAAGAGGAACCGGCCTGGGGCTGGCGATTACAAAGGAACTGGTAGCAAGGCTTGGCGGGAGTATTGAAGTGACGAGTGAGCCAGGCAAGGGGTCATGTTTTCAGGTTGCATTTCCTAAAGAACGGGCATGCCCGTTCCCTACAGTAGAACTTCAGCCTTTAGTCTATCCACCTGAATAGTAAAATGGAACGGGCATGCCTGTTCCCTACAATATTTGGGTATCAATTTTATACGGATATTTCACCTTGAATAACCGTAGGGTTCAGGCCTGCCTGAACCGTCAATTTATTATGTTTGCGATTAGGAGATATTAATGAAGCCCTCATATAAAAACGAAAAAATACGGAATATCGCTATCATAGCACATGTAGATCATGGTAAAACAACACTGGTTGACGCTATGTTCAAACAAAGCGGCTTGTTCAGATCAGGCCAAGAAGTTGCCGAACGTCTTATGGACTCTATGGCGCTTGAACGTGAACGCGGTATTACAATCGCTGCAAAGAATTGTTCTATTAAGTGGAATGACGTCAAGATCAATATCATAGACACTCCAGGACATGCCGACTTTGGCGGCGAGGTAGAGCGCGCGCTATCAATGGCTGACGGCGCTCTCCTGCTGGTGGATGCAGCCGAAGGCCCGTTGCCTCAGACTCGCTTTGTGCTAAAAAAAGCCCTTGATGCGGGGTTGAAAATCATAGTTGTTATAAACAAGATTGATCGAAAGGACGCGCGCCCTGAAATAGTGCTGGATGAGGTATACGATCTCCTGATAGATCTTGATGCAACTGACGATCAGCTTGATTTTCCTGTTCTCTATGCAATAGGCCGCAATGGCATTGTGCAGAAAACGTTAAGCGAAGAGGGGAAGAATCTTAATATTCTATTAGATACAATCATTGAAGCGATTTCTTCTCCATCTTGTGATCCTGATGGGCCTTTCAAAATGCTTGTTTCTGATCTTGGCTACTCAGATTATATGGGACGTCTTGCCATTGGAAGGATTGTAAGCGGCGTGGCGAGTTATAATGACAACCTTGTCTGCATATCCCAGAACGAAACACCCGTTCCCCTTAAGGTCTCAAAACTTCAAACATATCAGGGAGTGACGCTTGTGGAGGTGGATTGCGCCGCTCCTGGTGATATTATTGTTCTCTCAGGAATACAAGATGTAAAGATCGGAGATACGATTTGTACAAAGGAATGCTCAAAGCCGCTTAAGCGCATTGCTGTTGATGAGCCTACTATTTCAATGAGCTTCACCCCTAATCATTCTCCTTTTTCCGGTAAGGAAGGCGACTTTGTTCAGTCAAGCAGGATCAGGGAACGGCTTTTTCGTGAAACTCTTAAAAACATCTCAATATGTGTTGAGGAAGGAGAAGATAAGGAGAGTTTTCTTGTTAAAGGAAGAGGCGAATTTCAGATGGCCATACTTATTGAGACAATGAGACGAGAAGGCTTTGAGCTTTGCGTAGGACGTCCTCAGGTAATATATAAGGAGATTAACGGAAGGCAATGTGAGCCGATAGAGTTGTTGTTTGTCGATTGTGACGAAGCCTTTATAGGCGTTGTGACGGAAAAAATTTCCATGAGAAAGGGGAAGATGTTGAACCTTGTCAATAATGGAAAGGGTAGGGCGCGGATGGAGTTTAGCGTGCCATCCCGATCTCTCATTGGTTATCGCGATGAGTTTTTAACCGACACACGTGGAACCGGCATCCTAAACACCTATTTTTCCGGTTATGAAGAATGCCGCGGCAGTTTTCCGACGCGCTTTACTGGTTCAATAGTTTCAGACAGGCAGGGGGTATCTGTGGCCTACGCCTTGTTTAATCTGGAGCCTAGAGGACAGATGTTCATAGACCCCGGAACCCCTGTTTATGAAGGCATGATTGTTGGAGAACATAACCGGAGCGGAGACATTGATGTCAATCCATGCAAGGAAAAGAAGCTGACGAATATGCGGGCGTCGGGTAGAGATGACAACGTCCTGTTGACGCCAGTTTTTCCTATGACACTTGAGCGTGCCATCCATTTTATCAGGGAAGATGAATTGGTTGAAGTCACGCCTAAGTCTATAAGAATGAGAAAAGCAGCGCTATCTGCACAGAAAAGGCATATAAATACAGCGAGAAAAAAGTAGGGGTTTAAAATTTTAAACCCCTACTTTTATATGAAATTGTTTGTAACTTTTTTAAATAACTTTAGACACTTTAAACTTTAGCTCACTTTAGGCACTTAAAGGGTTAGTGATACGTTTTCCGTTTTTCCTTGTTTCCTTGCCTATTCCCTTCGATTACTATAAATCTGGAGCGTTTCTTGCCAGAATGCCATTTTGAGTATTTTAGCCACAGGATGTTTGCGGCGGTTTTTCCTTGTGGTCTTATTGAGTAGATATAGCCGATCAGGATTCCGCCGAGGTGATATGCTGCGTAAGGGTTTGCTTTTGCAAGAAAGGTTAAGAAGGCGATAATGATAGTCCCGTAGCTTATGTATTTTGCCTTTACAGGGACGATCAGCATAAGCAGAATAGTCGCCTCCGGATTCAGTAACCCGAATATAACCATAAGCGAGAGGAGACTCGGCATCATGCCGAGAAACGGCACATTGAAGACAGGCACACATGTTAGCGCCAATCCGATTATAGTTGCCCCTGCCGCAGAGCCGAAATAGACTGCCAGAAAACGTTTGCCGCCTATCGCCCGTTCCACTGGGCCCGCAAAAAAGTAAAACATCAAACAGGTAATTAAAAAACTGACAGGCGATCCTGGATCATGGATAAAGGGGTGAGTGATAAGTTGCCATGTATGGAAATATCTATGTTGGATGGGATAGAGTTGGAGAAATGAGATAATCGGAATGTGAAACCAGTGCTCCAGCAAAAGCTCTATGATACCTAAATCCTGCAATCCTGTTTTTAGCAGAGCCAACAGAGATATGAACGCCCTCTCAATATATCGTGGAAGGACTTAAAAGGTCTAAATTTAGTGATCTCTTCCAGAGATAGAGACGACATAGTCATTT
>JAZDIE010000077.1:0-5179 GCA_043805295.1 Pseudomonadota bacterium | reverse complement strand
ATCAACATAGTATGGAAATTTTTTAAAATGCACAGTACTATGTGCATATCGCATTTTTATGAAGTCTTAAAGATGTGCGTTGTTCAGGAAGGATTATTTCCTATTGCTACTTCCTGAACTCGACACCACATGAAGCGTCATAGAGATGCACAGTCAACATGGGAATCAACAAAATCGTTATGATTTCACTTGCTTTGTATCGGAATCCTGTGATACTTCTTCCTCTTTCTGTATTAACCGTAACATCTTTCTATAGCTTATAAGTCCTCTTATAAATGTAAGGACGCCGAAAGGGATTAAAGCCCATCCAATAAATTCAATGAGGGGATATTCAAAGAACTTGACAAAGGTTAACCCTACCGCAAACAGGGTAAGGGCAGTGCGGATATAAGCGAGCATTGTTCTTTCGTTTGCAAGGGCTGTACGGTTCTCTGCCAGGTGATCGCGGAGGATGAGGTGCATCTTGGTCTTGACTGTCTCTGGATGCTTTTCCCTAAGAAATTATATATCCAAATTATACTCCTGGCAACAGTCTTGCTAATGAGTGCAGCAACATTCTAAACTTTAAGTTTTTAATTGCGCATTCTTAAGCCTAGCAATAGGCTTGGCCATATCCAGGATATGGGCATGAACTATTTCCAGCATGTCACCGGGAATGCCCATCATGAGATGGCATGCATATAGGGCCTGACAATAGCTCTTCAGGCTGTCTTCAGTAAAGGGGATATTTGCAGGAGTTAGTTCCTGGTTTTTATAAAGGCGGACTCCTGCGGGTGGGTATTTTAAGCCAAGACTTTTGGTTATGTCATCAGAAATAGTTTTGAGATTAGCCAATTCACACCTCCATCAGGTTTTAGACTTTTTTCAGGAAAGTAAATTTCAGTTAACAATATTAGCACAGTTTAGTAAGCCCGACAATAAACTGGATTCCGATCTTATTAAGGATTGAAGATTATAAGCATAGTTGCTAAGTTATATATTGAAAGAAGGGTAGGGAAATGAGTTTTAGGGGAGTTCTCCGCAAGATTGCCTGGGTTAATCTGAGTACAGGCGAAGTAAAGATTGAGGAACCACCAGATGAACTGTATGAAAATTACCTGGGTGGTTACGGTATCGGCGCTTACTATCTCTATACAAAACAGCGGGCAAAAGTTGACCCGCTCGGGCCCGAAAACACATTAGGATTGACAACCGGTCCCCTCACGGGAACACAGGCGATAACCGGAAATCGCTTTACTGCGGTCGGCAAATCTCCTAAGACAGGAGGATGGGGTGATGCAAACTGCGGCGGCAAATTCGGGCCAGCCTTGAAGCAAGCAGGAATCGATGCGATTTTTTTTGCGGGAATATCTGAAAAACCCGTTTATGCATTAGTTGAAGATGGAAAGGTAATGCTTCACGATGCCTCTTCATACTGGGGGCTCAACTGCTCTGAAGCAGAAGAAAAGTTCAAAGAGGCGCACGGCAAGCAGGCACATGCAGCCGTTATCGGCCCGGCTGGTGAACGTGTATCTGCACTGGCTGCGATCATTAATGATGGGGGAAGGGCAGCTGCACGCTCCGGCCTGGGGATGGTCATGGGGTCAAAGAGTCTCAAAGGTGTTGTAGCTTTGGCAACGGGCACAGTTGCGGTAGCTGAGGAGGAGAGGCTCAATGCACTCAGGAAAGAAATCTTACATAAGTACTACAAAAAGTCGAACCCACTTTATGATTTTTTCCATACTTATGGGACACCAGGAGCTCTGGAGTCAAGCCTGTTAGAAGGTGATACTCCGATTAAAAACTGGGTGGGTGGGAAGAAAGATTTCCCCGGTTACAAAAAGATCGGAGGGGAAGCCATTCTCAAATACAAGACAGAACCTTATGGATGCTGGATGTGCCCTATAGCCTGTGGGGCTTATGTGAAGGCGTCTTCAGGATATGGCAAAAGCCATCGTCCCGAATATGAGACACTCGGTGCCTTTGGAGCGATGTGCCTCAACGATAATATTGAATCCATTTTTCACTTGAATAACATCTGTAACGATGCAGGCATGGATACTATCTCAACAGGAGCTACTGTTGCGTTCGCCATAGAATGTTACGAGAGAGGAATCATCAGCAAGGAGGATACCGGCGGCATTGAGCTTACATGGGGAAATCACGAGGCTATAGTCAGAGTCACCGAGCAAATCGCGCGAGGTGAAGGCTTCGGAGGAAAAGTTTTGGGTGACGGTATCAGGAAAGCAGTTGAGCGAATGGGTAAAGATGCCGGAGCTTTCGCAATGGAATGTGGAGGGGAGGAGCTTCCCATGCATGACCCGCGCTGCTATCCCGGGATTGCAGCAAGCTATGTTGCAGATGCGACACCCGGCCGGCATACCCAATACGGCTCCTGGAATGCAGAGGGTGAATTTGTCCCCGAAGGGCTTAACCATCCGACAGTAAATGATAAATACACATTCTCAGGAAAAGGACAAACCCACAAATATCTTTCTTCATTCGGCCATGTTGTCAATGCAGCAGGATTATGCATGTTCGGTTCCACGATCACCCCAGCCATGGTCGTCCCTGAATACCTGAGCCTGGCCATGGGGAAAAAGTTTACCATGGAGGACATCCTGAGATCGGTGAGCGTATCGCCAATTTGAGAACCGCCTTCAACCTTCGAGAGGGCATTCGAAACAAAGAATCGTTTAAACTTCCGGGGCGAATCCTCGGGCAACCTCCGCTATCTGCCGGACCTACAAAGGGAATTTCAGTGGACAATGAGACTCAGCTCAGAGATTATTATATGGCGATGGGGTGGAACACTGAAACAGGTGTTCCGAAAAGGGCGGTATTTAAACGTCTCGGACTGGATTTTGCGTTAGATGTATCCGAACCTTAGGCGGGAAGTGCAAAAGTGCTGTAGAGAAGAAAGAAAGGCAACAGGCATAATCGCAAGGACTAATGCAGAGCTCGGACAAATTCGATGTATCGTAAGGGCGGGTCTAAAATTTCCATGCCTATACTGTCTGTTGGGCCTTCCGAATATGCCCATTTTACTTTGCAATGGAGATTGAGGGTTTCTCCTGAAGAGAGACGGAATTTCAAATCAATGTCTTTCCCGGGAACATATTTATTATGCGTTTTTAAATGTGTGGTTATCATATGGATACCATTTTCGGAAATATTCTCTATAAATACTCCATATTTTTCATCGCCTGAGATACGTTCGGCATTTAATTTAACCTTTATTCTTTTAGAATGCCTTTTTCCCATGGCGATATTGTAATTTTTTTTATTAAAGAGCGCAATAGTTTTTTATTTAACGGTCTTTGTCTGCTGGGGTGGCTGTTTTCGAAGAGAATATGCTAAATTCAGATCAGTGTTTGAAGATTTACAGAAAATCCTTGCTAAAAATGAGGCAGGGAAAAAAGATAAAGAAAAATCCTCTCCGGATGGAATTGACAATGAATGATACAATAGAAGGAGGAATAAGGATATGGTAAAAAGCAATGATAGACTAAAGGAGATATCTGATGAGCTTAACGAACACATAATGGCTGTAAGAGGAACATTAGAACTTGCTGAATCGTCAGTGTCCCAGGGTGAGTTAAGCGACCTTCTTCTAAAAGCAATTGAGAGAATAGACGTTATACAGAAATTATCTAATGAGATGCTTGTAACATTAAAACAAATCTTTGACAAGATGAATGAAATAAAAACCACAAAAACGGATATATAATTTAAGGGACAGGCAGAAAAATAGTTGCTTTTTACATCACGCACATTTTCGATGTATAATTAAAATTAAACAAACAAACAAGGATCGCTTTTTGGGAGGGTTTTTGCCATGCCTATTTATGAATTCTTCTGTGCTGATTGCAATACTATCTTTAACTTCTTCTCAAGTCGTGTAAACACGGAGAAACGGCCTCTATGCCCAAAGTGCAACAAAGGACCCCTGGATCGGCTTATGTCCAGATTTGCTGTTCTCAAGGGTGCAGAGGAACAGGATGACATAGGGATGCCGGAACTGGATGAAGCGAAATTGGGGAAGGCGATGTCTTTGATGGAACAGGAGGCTAAAAATCTGAACGAAGACGATCCCAGGCAGGCTGCTCATCTTATGCGTAAACTGTGCGATACAACAGGGCTGGATCTTGGCTCTGGAATGGAAGAGGCATTAAGACGTATGGAGGCCGGAGAAGACCCTGAAAATATAGAAGCGGATATGGGGAATATCTTAAATGAAGGAGACCTCTTTGCCACGCCCCCAAAAACCTCTATGAAAGTTAGAAAAAAGCACACGGAACGGGACGAAACACTTTACTATTTATAGTTATAGCGGGTTTGGGTATTTGTTATAGGGATAGGATTAACAAGTTGTATTATAGCATTGGTTTTGCTAATCTGTATTAGGAGGGTAATGTTATGACACTTAAGGAAGTTAAATCAATTGCAAAGGAAAGGAATCTGAAAGTTGCAAACATGAAAAAAACAGAAATTATTAGAGCTATTCAGAGAGATGAGGGTAATAATGATTGTTTTGCAACAGGTAAGGCTAATGAATGCGGGCAGATAAACTGCCTATGGCGTCAGGATTGTTTAAAATAAACCTAACTGATAGATATATTGAGCAATGTTGCATAAAAAAGTGAGGCAGACATGCTGAAAAAACCCGCCAAAACGCAATGACAGTGTAAAGAAATGTTACGGACAGTACCTTATCTCTTTTGCGTATAAGAATTTGCCATCGAGAAAATGAGTAGATTTTGACGAGGCTATTAGTAATCTTGACAATTTACTGAAAAGTTTTAAACTAAAATTGTGAAGAGATATTGTTTCATAGTACTGTTAGTTTTAATATCGCTGTTCCTTTTCTCCTGTGCTCCTGTTCTCAGAAAGGAGCTCATGGATGTAGCTGTCAGGGATGTACCCTTGTCCGAAATCAAGCGAAACCCTGAACTTTACAAAGGAAGGCTCTTTATCCTTGGAGGGGTCATTGTCGATACAAAGGTTACTGCCGAAGGTTCTTTGATAGAGGCGCTTTATGTGGATGTTGATTCAAGAGGTTATCTGAAGGGATTCGGATTTTCCAACGGTAGATTCCTCGTACTGTTTCCAAAGGAAAGCGGCCTTTTAGACCCTGTGATTTTCCGCCGTGGAAGGGAGATAACAGTTGCCGGCGAGTTTATTGAAGAAAAAAAGGGGG
>JAZDIE010000076.1:0-3205 GCA_043805295.1 Pseudomonadota bacterium | reverse complement strand
CCAATGCTGTCGAGCCTTAAAGTTTTCCGTAACTACTTCTCCAAACATTGCATCCGCAAAGGCGTCGAAGTTTATTCGAAGGTCAGCATGGCACACTTTTCAACCCTTGGATTTGGTCCATTTCCTCATCCCTGGCAATATTGCACTCATTATAGTAAACCTGTTGATAGTATTTGGCGGCTATTCTTTGACAAATTGGGCAAGCAAGCAACCGCTGGTGAATGATAAAATAAAGGTGGAAGAATAAACAATGAAAAAGATTTATCCGGCAACCTTGTTGGTATTCGTGCTCATATTCGTGCTCATTTCTCCTGTGCAGGCACAGTCTCCACAGGAAACCCTCACCCAGTACCTCTCCGACCTCCAGAAAAACCCCAACGACACTGCCCTGCGGGAGAAGATCATCAGGCATGTGCAGACGATGAGGCCTGCGCCGGCGATACCGGAGGAGGCCAGGCGTAATTATGTGATGGCAAAGACCTTGTTTAAAGACGCCAAGAATGTTCAGGACTATAACGATGCGCTTGCAAAATTCAAAACAGCCTTATTGATTGCCCCATGGTGGGCCAATGCCTATCTTGACTCTGGTCTGGCGTACGAGGCAGCGCAACAGTATAACGAAGCCATCAACGCGCTGAAACTTTTTATTGTTGCAAGTCCTGATAGTGAGAAGGCCAGAAAGGCGCAGGACGAAATATACATCATAGAGGCAAAGAAGGAAAAGGCGGCAAAGGAATCAAGCCCACAGGCGGCAGCAGCAAAAAAGCGTCAAACAGAAGAAGACTTCATTAAGAAGCTGAATGGGGTGCGATTTGTTAGAAATTGGAGTACAAACTACTCAGCCGGATATTCAACTATGGATATAAGGGGAGGCAAAATTATTGAGGGTATGGTTTGTTCAAGAGGGTGCGCGGGAGAGTACTCTCCTGGAGTATGGGTACACATCAATGAACAAACCTTGAATGGTCGGGAGTTCAGCTCTATGGGAAATTGCATGTCAGGAGGTAATGTCGTGCGTCGTGTATTTAAAGGTCAAATTAGCGAAGATGGTTACTCTATAACGTTTGAAGATTGTACTGGAATAATAATCTATCATCGCGAAAGGTGAGAGAGTGGATAAACATGACAAAAAACATTAAGCCAATTCTATTAAAGCTGCTTATTATATTTGTAGCTTTGCCGCCTTATTTTTCTCATGCCCAGTCTCCCCAGGAAACCCTCAGCCAATACATCTCCGACCTGCAAAAGAATCCAAACGACTATGCCATAAGAGTGAAGATCATCAAACATGTGCTGACGATGAGCCCGGCGCCGGCCGTACCGGAAGAGGCAAGGCGACATTATGTCATGGCCAGGACGCAGTTCGGGGATGCCAAGAACGCCCAGGAATATGGGTCTGCTATAGACGAATTCAATAGCGCCCTGCTGGTTGCTCCCTGGTGGCAGGAAGCATACCTGAAGCTTAGCATCGCGCTGAAGGCGGCAGGGCGGTATGACGAAGCTATTGCCGCGACGAGACTGTTCATCGCTACCAATCCTGGAGAGGAGATGGCCCGCAAGGCCCAGGACGAGATATACATCCTGGAGGCCAAACAAAAGAAGACTTTGTCGGACAAAGCAAAGCTACCCCCTCAGGCGGTTGCAGCGCGGGAGCTTAGCAAATACGAAGACTGGCTCAGTAAGATTAACGGCAGAAGGTACCGGGAAACCAGAGGGGGGCCAGCCGTATTAGAGGTAAGGGGTAAGTTTCTCGTGATGACAGGGCCAGTTTCATCAGACGGGCGGGAGGGGGCGATAGGTTCGTGGGAAATCAGGGAGCGTATTGCGTCTACGCCCCGGGTGATGCAGCCACCCCCTCTTCCAATGCAGACCACTTACACCATCAGTGAAGACGGCTACAGAATAATCGAGCATCGCGACTTTAGCGACGGCGATACGCGGGAATTTGTTTGGCTCTGGCAAAGATAAGGGGGTATTATGATGAGACATAAGATAGCATTTGTGTGCTTATTTATTATTGGAACGTTTCTTGCGTCCTTTTCAGCACACGCACAGTCTGCAAATCCCCAGGATACTCTCATCCAGTATATCTCCGACCTGCAGAAGAACCCCAATGATAATGCCCTGAGAGAAAAGATCAAATATGTTTGATACCTTGGAGTGGTTGGCGGCTATGTGCTCTCATATCCCGAACAAGGGGGAGCAGATGGTTCGTTACTATGGGTACTACAGCAATGCTTTCCGGGGCAAACGAAAAAAACAAAACCAGGATGAATGGCTATTGCTCCCCCGTTTCTGTTTGAAGCGATCTTATGACTTGAGTTGCTAATGTGGCGCTCCCGGCGTGAGCTTATGCCGACGATTTCGATAAACAACAGGGCATCAGGGCCGAGGCAATGTTTCTGCTATAAATCTTTCACCGCAACCAGCTTGCCGAAATGTCCCCCATAGAACCACAAACCTTCATCTTTTCCATATTAAAAAAGTAAAGATTTCATCATCAAATCATCAACACCGGCGCACTGCCCGGACTTCCCATCACTCAATAACCTTGCCGGGCGTGGATTTGGGCATTTTGGTGTCTTTGTCCGGACATTGGGGCAGTTGTTGCCAGGGACACTGCCGGACACACTCATTATCGAGGACTTGTTGGGACATAATTGAACCAAAAAATGTGGGCTCCCTTTTTTCAATTTTGGATGAGAACATTGCGAATACCCTCATAACCCGAAGGTCCCTGGTTCGAATCCAGGCCCTGCTACCAAAATAATATCAAGGGCTTGGGGAAGATCCCGAAGTCCTTTTTTATTTGCGATAAAATAATTCCCCATAGCCTTCCCGGCATTTAGGGGGAATTTTACAATCTCCATAGAAATTGACATCCTTAATTCAAGGGATCAAAAAAAAGTTTTTAAGAAGAATGGGAAATGAAGACTAAAATAGCTTGACTAATGGTTCCATATATGGTTCCTATTTAAAGGCTGCCCAATTGAGCGATATTGAAAAACTAATTAGTGTTTGAACGAAAAGAACTTTCAACGTTATTTCAAGTAGTTGTATTTTCCCTGGCGTTGAAAAGATTGCAAATTCGTGTATTTTGAGCTGTCTTTTTGTTTTACGATTGAAGAGAACAGTGCTATTATCCTATTGATTTTATTCTATTACAACAGCTTATTAAATCGGATAGCACTTTTTTTCAAAATCG
>JAZDIE010000075.1:0-8902 GCA_043805295.1 Pseudomonadota bacterium | reverse complement strand
TCGCAGGGGATTAAGTGCCCAAGAAATCCAGAGATAATTATATTATCTCCACAAGCTAATTCAGAAAGGACACTCTTCAGTGAGGCTATGGAACATTCATGATCTCTGGTTTCTGATTCGTCAGACAAAAGTGTCTGCTGTACCTTCATGCCAGCGACCTTTCCCGCCAGATCCATAATGTCTTTATCAGTAACCAGCCTATACCCGATTTTGGAACTCATTTTTTGGATAAGAATATCTTGTCCGCAAAAATCAGCGGCAAATACGACTACTATTGCCATCTGTATGATCTCCTTTTTCAGTTAGTGTCTGAAGTGAGCTAAAGTTTAAAGTGCCTAAAGTTATTTAAATACGCATCATATCTTGTGATGCTTTATCTAGCAAAAGCAATGCCATAAAAAATACTACAGAATAGCAAGGGAATAGACACAAGTATGCAACTACAAGTCTTTATTGCTGCAAATGTTTTATCCATTCAGCGGAAGGCCTTTGCACACTTAAACCTGTTTTAAAAACGCCTCAAGCCCGGACAACCCATCTACATTATATGCTTTATATGGATATACTGAAGGGATGATTTTCTTGAGCATACCAGACAAAACACGTTTAGGACCGACCTCGACAAATACTTCTATCTCCTGTTCCTGCATTTTACCTATAATCTCATACCATCTCACAGAGCTACAAAGTTGTTGAACCATGAGATTCCGAATCTTGGCTGGATTTGATTCAACATCAGCCGTCACATTGAAAACAACAGGAACACTTGGCGTATCAAACAAGATATCGTCCAGCAAAGCCGCAAATTCTTCTTGCGCACCACGGATAAGTTCGCTATGCCACGCACCGCTCACTTGGAGCGGTATTGACTTTCCTCCTTGTTGTCCCGCTAGCTCAGACGCCCGCCTCACCGCCTCAGGCTCTCCGGTGATAACTACCTGCTCTGCTGTATTGTGGTTTGCCACAGCAACCGCCCCTGCATCCCTGGCCTGATCAGTAATACGCTTGACCTTATCAATTGAGAGTCCCACAATCGCATGCATAGCCCCTTTATGCTTTACGGATTCCCTATGCATGAGATTCCCGCGATGGAAAACCGCCTTGATGGCTCCATCAACACTCAAAACCTTTGCTGCGCAAAGCGCAGAATATTCACCAAGGCTGTGTCCGGCAACAACCGCCGGAGATATACCGTTCTTTTCAAGCATTGCAAGGCATGCCAGATTTACCGCCATAATAGCCGGTTGCAGATTGACTGTTAACGTAAGCTCTTCCATAGGCCCTTCAAAACAAAGTTTTGAAATGTTTGCCTTTGCCGTATCGTTTGTCATCTCAAAAATTTCTCTAACAAAGCCGTATTCATTATACAAGTCACGCCCCATTCCTATTATCTGGGACCCTTGCCCGGGAAAAAGAAACGCTATCTTTTTCACTTAAAACCTCCCTTATTTTCTATCGCCTTCTTCAGAGAGCTTAAAAAGCCGACGAACCGTATCTATATACAAACCGCGCTTTTTATCACCTTCCAACCTTTTCAAAAAAACAGTGGGACTATGAAGAAGTTTATTGCAAATCGAAAGCGTCAGTCGCTCTACCACATCTCTGTCACCCTCAGATATACCCTTCAACCCTGAAAGAGCCTTATGCAACTCAGCTCTTCTAATCTCCTCAACCTTATCGCGTAAGGCCACAATTGTAGGAGTGGATTCCAGAGAATTCAACCACTTGCGAAATTGAATAACCCCCTCATCAACAATACGTTCCGCCTTAATAGCCTCGTGTTTTCGTTCTTCCACGTTCCTGTTTACAATCCCATTAAGCTCGTCTATATCATAGACATATACATTGTCTATCCGGTTTATATTCGGGTCAATATTTCTCGGCACAGCAATGTCAATAAAAAACAGGGAACGACTCCTGCGGCGCCGCATTAGCGGTCTTATATCATCATATGTCAGTATATGATGCGAAGCGCCAGTAGAACTGATTACAATATCCACATCCAGCAAGATATCAGGAATCTCTTCAAAACGTACAGCAGTCCCTTGAAATTGTCCGGCCACCTCGACAGCTCGCTCAAAGGTACGGTTTGCGACAAAGATTCTGGTTGCGCCATTGGCAGACAAGTGCTGAAGCGCAAGAACCGCCATCTCACCAGCTCCAATCAACATAGCTGCCCTTCCGCTTAAATCATCAAAAATCTTTTTCGCAAGCTCAACCGCCGCATAGCTGATAGAAACTGCATGGCTTGCGACTCCAGTCTCAGTGCGAACCCGTTTTGCAACCGAAAACGCCTTTTCAAACAAACGATTTAGTATTATGCCAGAGGTATTTAAGGATATAGACTGGCGATGCGCCTCTTTCACCTGACCGAGTATTTGAGCCTCGCCCATTACCATTGAATCAAGACTTGAGGCGACCCTGAATATATGCCGGACAGCATGGTCATCCTCGTACAAATAGAGCAAAGACTCAAAGGACTGTTGCGGTATATTTTTGACTTCCGCCAAGAACTCTTTGAGACAACCTACTGTATCTGAAACATTTTCTACGTTTAAAAAAAACTCCACCCTGTTACAAGTAGAAATCAATATGGCCTCCTGGATTCCAGAAAATTTAACCAGGGCAGGAAGCGTACTAAAAAGTTCATCCTTGGAAAAAGCAAGTCGCTCCCTGATTTCCACAGAAGCGGACTTATGGCTAAGGCCAACGACTAGTATCTGCATTAAGACTCTATTCTACCAGCGTGTAAATGGGGCGTGATGCCCTGAGAAAAGCAGGTTTACGCCTAAAAAAGTAAAAAGTATTGCACAAAATCCAACTATCGCCATAATCGCGGTCTTTCGGCCATGCCAGCCCACCGCAAATCGCTCATGTAAAAGCGCGGCATAGACAAACCATGTAATCAATGACCACACCTCCTTAGGGTCCCAGTTCCAGTATCTCCCCCATTTAATCTGGGCATAGATACAACCCGATACCATCCCTATAGTTAGCATGGGAAAACCGATCATTATGCTTGCATAACCCATACTGTCCAACCTATTGAGCGATGGGAGCCTCTTATAAAAAAAACCCGCGTTTTTCTTCTTGATCTGTTTTTCCTGGATCAAATACATAACAGCAAGTCCAAAAGCCACAGCAAAGGCCGCGTTGCCAATAAAGGCTGCTACCACATGCAATGCAAGCCATAAACTATTGAGGCCATGATCCTCCGGCACATACGTGCCAGGGACAAAAGACGCTGATAAAACCAATAAGCTGGCAATAGGCGCGATAATCACACCCAATACCATTAGGTTGTATTTGATCTGAAAAACAACAAAAACACCTGCAATGCTCCACGCAAATAAAAACAAGGCATCCTGCATGTTATGCGCCGGAAAGTTCCCTGTCTCAAAAAATCGGTTGACTAAAATTATGGTCTGAAACAGAAAGCCTATAAACAAAAGCGCTGAAGAAAACCTGTACAACTGCCGCTTCTGTTTGCAAAAATAGGCTATGTGGCCTGCGGCGCTTAGCAGATAACAGCCGGCCGTTAAGACAAGGCAGAAAGTGTTCATTAATTAAGTGCCTAAAGTGAGCTAAAGTTTAAAGTGCCTAAAGTTATTTAAAATACAAATTCCTATACTATTTAAATTTATAACCCACCCCTAAATCCCCTCTTGAGAGGGGTGTCTGCGAAGCAGACGGGGTGTGTTTGTATTAAATTAATCGTTTTTTATTTCCATCAACAGACTTTCAACCGTATAATCATGCCCAACAACCCGCGACAAAACCGTATTAACCTCCCCCCATTTCTCCTCTTTTATAAGATTGAAAATCCCTTTTTCAATCAACTCTTCGAAGATTTCCTTATATCCTTTGGAAACATTATTATGGGTAAAGACTCTTCCTCTCAGCGCCCCCATAAGCTCCAAAAATCTTGCATATTCAACTCCAAGTTCATCAGACAATCGTTCCCGCAGCCATTTTGAAAAAGCAGGGCTTTTCCCTGACGTAGAGATAGCTATAACCAGATCGCCCTTGCTTATAATAGAAGGGAGTACAAATGTAGAATCCTTAGGCCGGTCCACAACATTGCACAGAACACCCCGCTCTTTCGCGTCACAACTGATCTTATGGTTTATAGCCTCATCGTTTGTAGCAGCAATAACCAGAAAAACCCCATTAATATCTGATGGTTGATATTTTAGTGGCTTGAGCGAAAGCAAGTGCTCTTTTGCCATATTCACTATCTTTTCGCTTATATCAGGGGCAATAACCGTGACTCTGGCCCCACATGTCAGAAGCATACAAACCTTGCGGCTGCCTACCTCTCCACACCCCACTACAATACATTCCTTGCCTTGAATATCAAGATTGACAGGATAATATCTCATATCGTTTTAATTATACACAGCCTTTCCGTAAAGTCCACGAAATACCCTTGCCAAACAGCGATTGTAGATGATAAATGAAAAAAGTGTCTATCAAAAATAGTTAATCTAAGATCTTAAACAGAGAGGTGCTGAATGAAAAAAGTAAAAAGGCTGATTATTGAACTAACAACCATATGCATGATCACGACAGGCGGATTTGCATCATGCACTGCCGAGGAACCGGCAGATAAAGCTAAACAACCAAAAATCGAAACACAATCGGAATCTCCTGCCACAAAAGAGGCTACGGATAAAAAAACCGGCTTGGAAGAAGGTGTCGCAGCAGAGGTAAACAACGTAGTCATAACCAAACGGGAAATGGATAAGGTGGTAAAATACATGGAAGAATTTCATAAGTCTCATAAAGACCAAGCTCAAAACTTACCGGCAGACTTTAAAAAAGAGGCGTTAGAACGCTTAATTGAACGCGAACTCCTTTATCAAGAGGCAAAAAAAGGAAATGCCAAGGCTGATACAAAAAAAATAGACGAAGTGTTTGCTTCTTTTAAAAAACAATTCAAAACCCCTGATGAATTGAAAAAATACCTTGAAACAGAAGGAATATCCGAGGAATTCATTAAGGCTGATATTGAACGCCAACTCCTTATTCAACAATTCCTGGAAACCGAATTCGCCAATAAAATAAAGGTATCAAAGGAAGAGATAGATGCATATTCCAAAGAACATCCTGAAAGCAAAGAAGACACGGAACAGTTAAAGGCCAGTCACATACTCATAAAGGTCGATCCCAAAGCCAGTGAAAAAGAAAAAAAAGAGGCACGAAAAAAGATTGAAGATATTCAGGAAAAAATTAAAAAGGGTGGAAATTTTGAGAAATTGGCAAAAGAATATTCACAGTGTCCAAGCGCTTCGCGTGGAGGGGACTTGGGATTTTTCGGACAGGGGCAGATGGTTAAGCCGTTTAATGATGCAGTCTTTAAACTAAAGCCAGGCGAATTGAGCGGTATAGTTGAGACAGAGTTCGGTCTGCATATAATAAAACTCATGGAAAAAAGAGACGCCAGAGAGGTTCAAATCAAGCAGGAGAAGGTGGGAAAAGCAACCGCCGAATTGCTCAAGAAGCTTAAAGAGACGGCAAAAATAAAACATATGTCACTGTAGTAAATCAAGTCTGACGGATTCGTAAAAAGTTCCAGGTGCAAGGCGCGCGAGTTGGAGTTGTAGGGGCGAAAAATTTTTCGCCCCTACTTCCTGTACGTTGAGTTCTTCCACAACGAAGCGCAACGCCGCAGATGGGCTTTTTGCGAATCCGTCAATTTTTTATTTGGCGTATTCTACTGCCCTAGTCTCCCGAATAACAGTTACCTTTATTTGACCTGGATAGGTCATTGTCTCTTCAATCTTCTTCGCAATATCACGAGAAAGCAATATCGCATCTTCATCGGTAATCCGGCCGCTCTCAACCATCACACGCAAATCACGGCCAGCCTGAACCGCATACGATTTTTGAACGCCCGAGAATGACTTGGCAACATTTTCCAGGTCTTCGAGACGCTTCACATATGTCTCCAACATCTCTCGACGCGCCCCAGGTCTGGCGCCAGAAAGAGCATCAGCGGCCTGAGTCAAAATTGCCAGCACAGAGCCTGCTGGAATCTCTTCGTGATGAGCTTCAATTGCATGGATAATCTCCGGTGATTCCCCATACTTTTTTGCCAGCCTTGCTCCAATAGCAGCATGTGATCCTTCTACTTCATGATCAACCGCCTTTCCGATATCATGAAGCAAACCTGCGCGTCTTGCCTGCTTAACATCAAGGCCTAATTCCGATGCCATAATTCCAGTAAGAAATCCGACTTCAATGGAATGTTGCAATACATTCTGTGCATAGCTTGTCCTGAACTTCAACTTGCCTAACTGCTGGATAAGCTCAGAATGAAGTTCGTGCACCCCCAAATCGAATGCCGCCTCTTCTCCTGTCTGCCGGATTGTGACATCAAGCTCTTTAGCAACATCTCTCACAACATCCTCTATCCGGCCAGGATGAATACGTCCGTCCGCAATCAATCGCTCAAGCGACAATCGCGCTACTTCACGTCGCACTGGATTAAAACCTGAAAGCACCACAGCCTCAGGGGTATCGTCAATAATAAGATCTATGCCAGTTGCAGCCTCAATAGCCCGAATATTACGCCCTTCCCTTCCAATAATACGCCCTTTCATCTCCTCATTGGGAAGAGGGACAACCGATACTGTCCTCTCGGCAACGTAATCTCCAGCATATCTCTGTATTGCCATTGCAATAATATCTTTGGATTTCTTATCCGAAATCTCACGCGCCTCTATATCAATACGCTTTATGAGCTTTGCAGCCTCAATACGAGCTTCGCCTTCCATAGCATGAATTAACATCTGCTTGGCCTCTTCAGCAGAACAATTCGCTACTTTTTCTAAATTTGCCTTCTCAGTCTCAACTAATGATTCATAGTGTTTTATCTTATTCTGAAGTTTGATCTCGTTCCGGCCAACCTCGCGCTCTCTGTTTGCGATCCCTGCTTCACGCTGCTCAAAGGCATCCATTTTTCGATCCATGGCCTCTGACTTCTGAGCAAGGCGTTTTTCCTGTCCCTTAAGTTCATTCCGGATTTCTTTTGATTCCTTTTCAAATTCAGCCTTTACCTTTAAGGACTCATCCTTAATTTGCAACTCGGCATCACGAATAAGGGACTTAGCCGTTTCTCGCGCTTCTTCCAATATCCGATCAGATTCACGCTGCGCATCCAGGATATTTTTTTTGCTAGCCCTTGTCTTAAACCACCGACCCAAAAAAAACGCTGCAGATGAACATCCAACACATAACATCAGTATAATAGCGATGCTGTCCAAGTTGGCTCACCTCCTTTCGTTAGATTATAACTAAGCATAGCTTGGGCATAAGCCAAGCCACCATTTTTTAGATTATTAAAGGCAAAGTGATGTAGGGGAATATAACTGAATCTTACGGCTGTGATAAATAGAAAGGCAAAGGCGGAGTTAAGTCATGATCCTGAGAAGGCTATAGAGTAACCTCTGTCTAAGTATTCTTATCAGGCAAGGCATATTATAACCCAAAGGGGTTGGATTATGATAATCACAATGTATTCCCAGCCCAAGGTATATATCTATAATCAAGAATACTAAAATCATTAACATCAAGATCATTGTTTTAGCTCTACTTTGTCACACAAAGCGACCAGTTAGACTATTTTGTTCAAAAACCTACCTTCGCAGATATCCTTCAATGCCGTAATAATCAAAAAACCCCCGCTTGTGCCGTTTTTCAGCAGAACTTCTTTGAACCTGTATTTCTACAGGTGGTTATCTTAATTGTTCCTTCAGGCTTTTCCAAACAAGTGGAACATGCACACCGAAACAAAATAAGACTACCGTTCAGTATAATGTTGGCTCAAAGAATAAACTACTGATGACAAACACCGCAGGGGTACTATACCCCTAACGGATAACACTTTCAATTTTATGGATCAAGCCTTGCGTCCTTTTGACCGTCGCCTCTGTAAGGTGCTCAGTTGATAGTCTGGCCTCAAGGCAATCATTTGCTATATCCAAAGCAGCCAAAATAATGATATCCAGCTTACCATGTCCTCGAGCTTGTTGTTCCAAGCCCTTTACCTTTTCGCTTACATAGCTCGACACGGCCTCAGCTCGAACGGCATCAAGGTCTGTCCTAATCTTATAGGTCTGTCCTAACAGCTCTATTTCGATGGGGAATATCCTCTCTTGCTACTATATAACCGCAACAGCGAGCAAATCCTCATTTGGCCTACTGCAATTGGAGTGAATCAAACTTAAGCAGAACCGAATCTATCTTATCCTTGATAGCGCTCCGTTCTTCCAAAAGCCTTCGACACTCACCCGCTTGCTCATGCGCTGTTGTCTCAAGCTCATCAATACGAGCAATAAGCCTCTTGTTTTCTTCCTCTAATAATTGCGCCTTGGCTATAAGCTGAGAGACCTTCTCCTCAAGAAGTCCAAATTGACTTAAGATAATATCTTCTGTCACAAACACCAACCTTTCGACGAATTAACTATAATAAATCCAGTCTTGACTATACGATCCGCTATTTAAAAAATCAAGGGTTTTTACTGAATATTCGATATAGCCTTTGATTTTTTTGAACAGAGAGTGCTGCCCAAGCAATCTTGTTTATGTCATAAAAAAGCTATCACCCAAATCCTGCAATCCTGTTGTTAGCAGGAATAATAGAGTTCTGAACGCCCTCTCAACATATCGTGGGCGGTAGTTATTAAAATCTTATTATTTAATTTTTTGTAACAGTTTAGGTTTTTGAAAAACTGAGTGTTGCACGCCCCATGATACATGACCTGTTAAAATTCCCCTCTAACAAGAGGGGTGACCGCGTAGCGGTCGGGGTGTGTAAAAGAGAAAACAACTATAAAAAACCTTCAGGCTATACACCTGAATAGTTACAAAAAAACAACATATTGATTTCTCGGTCGAT
>JAZDIE010000074.1:0-3043 GCA_043805295.1 Pseudomonadota bacterium | reverse complement strand
AATGTGGCTGTCAACGTCCCCGAGGAGGGCCATTTGTAGCCGTTGGGCCTCAATCCGGCCTTTTGCGCGCCTAATGATGGTGGCGGCCCATACTTTGCCGTTATTTCGCTTTTCATAGTCAAACAGGCTATGTCTGTTGTCGAATCCTAATGCTAGAGCCAGGTCTATAACTGTATATGGTGTTTTGCGCTTGTAGGTTACTACGTCTCCTCGTTTAGTGAGTGTTTGGACTTCTTTTTCGATATCGCAGGACGTGAAATAGGCGTCGATGGCTTTTTGGAGTGTATCAGGGTCTTTGTAGAAGGCTTGTTCAGCGCCCATGATTAGGATCCTCCCCATGATAGTATTGAGTAGAGATTGACTGTTATGGCGTATGCTATGAGGGTGTAGATGTATGTGATGATGAGTTGGTTGTCAGTGGGCATTGTCAAATTCCTTTACAGTTTTCGCAACATTTTGTTGCATTGGTTGAGTTAGGAAAATCCCCTTAAAAGGTGGATTAGTGAGCTATGATCGATTGACGCTTGGGGCTTGCTCTTTTGTCAGCCGGGGCTGGACGGGTTTTACCAGTCCCATTCACCGCAGCCGACGCACTTGGGCCAGGTCTGCTGGTGGCCTCGTAGATTTGACCTCCGAGGGCTTAAAATCCTGTCGAAATCACCGGATGGATAGGCTATGTTGTCCTGCGTGTCCTGCTCGTGGACTGCACGAAGGCCCGGGATCAGGCCAGAGCTTGCTTACATCGTCAACGTTTGCCATGAAATGTCTTATGGCAATCTTGGCATAGAGTTATCAAGTCTCCCCACCGTTCATTGCCTTTATTCTCATAGGTTCTATGATGCACGTTTAGGGGAGTATCCTTTTTATTACAAACCTGGCAGCTAAATTTAGAGCTCTTCAAATGGGCTATACGCCTGGCTTGCCATTCAGGGGACTGAAGGTATTCAGCATAGGGCATCGTTTTTAGGGCCTTGAATCGTTCTTCCCGCTCTTTCCATATCCTTTCAATGGCGACGGTTCTTTCTTCTCGGTTTTCTTTGGCACAATTAGGGCACGATAGATTGCCTTCTCTGTGCAGTCTCTTTATTTCAGTTCGCTTGCTTTTGGTTGAAGCTGTAATGGCATATTCGCATTTATTACAAATAAAGAGCTGATAGGGCTCCACATGCTTCTTTGCGCTGAAAAAGCCCTTGATTCCCAACTTCTCCGCTAATGTGGCGGTTTTTATTTCCGGGAACTCCCAATAAAGTATACTGGCTATTGCTTTTGTAAATTTATCTTGGGGAACCCGAAGAACAACGCTTTGCATTTTTTCTTCCAGAGACTTAATTTTTTCACGAGCCTCAGTTATTTGTCTCCTACAATCCAACAGCTTTTCATGTAACATGGCATCCTCCTACTAGGATTTTGCCTGGCTGTCTATGAGTAGGCATAAACACTTGCGGGCGTCCCACCAGGCCATTATTTATCGCGCGCGCGATTCTTATTAAATTTCGTAGCCGGCGAGGAGTGCGAGGGCTCCGAGCCTGGATCTCTTTGCGGCGTCATCAAGATATTTGTGGATCATGACCTCCCATAGATTCGGGGGCCACTTGACGACTGCTGCTGGCACTGTTTGGTTGATATCCTCGGATAGCTGATATTGGTTCTCCTGGATCCGGTCCGCTTGTATTTGTCTGTCGTTGCCTTGCATAACGTCTGATTACCCGCTGTGGTCTGCGATAGAGTCGTTTTTTCACCTCCCGGACCAACCAGTCAAATCGTTTTTGGGCAAAAAAAAGCCGCATCTCCTCATCAGCGAGGATTGCAGCGTATAGCCATGGTATATGATAATGACGACGTAATGCCATACGTCGCCGCTTGCGTGAGTATCTGCTCAGATTATCCTCCTAATCGCTGTTGGTGCGTTCGGTGGATCAGATTGTCGGAAGACATCATAAACTATTGAATCGGAGAAGTCAAGCAAAAAGTGACAATTTTGGGTATGCCGGACTATTTTGCCTTGTCCAAACTTGATATACCTTGAAACAGGAAGTCTTTAAGCTAATTTATCCTAAAATGCAGATATTAAGATTGATATTGAAGTTTGGATGCCGCAAATTGTTACTATTTAGATCATTTTAACATATTTAGCAAATGTTGGTTCCGTTTTTCGGTAAAAATGAGGTCTGTTTTTCGTTACAATTTTCGCACTAGCTGAAATCATTACATATTTTTTAGGGGAAATATTGGCACAAAGATTGCTGTCTTTAAATATCAAGATTCGCAGCTCATTGAAAACTGAATAACGGCGCACAAAGAGACAGCGAGGAAGGTCGGGCAACTAGATCCATGATACCGGTGAGACGGACTCGCAAGGGGAGAGGGGCGCGGGTCTGAGATTATCCTCAGATTAAAGGCGGGTAGAGAGGAGAAAAGCTATGAGAAAAAAGAGCGTGGGAAGGACACCAACGAGAGAAGAGGTTATGGGAAGTTCGGTTGTGCATTATCTCACTAAAGACATATTGAGGATGTCCGCAGACAAGGATGTTGTGGATAGGTATTATGATGTCTTATTGGCCGCGGAGATCCTCAAAGCCGAAATGGAGCAGGCGTTAGGACGTTAACCTACTTACCCGCCCGCCTTTGATGTGGGGATAAAACGACCGAAACATAAACCACTAAAAGGGAGAATTGAAAATGGAGAAAACAAGAAGAACATGCGAGCTCTGTAAAAAGCGAAAAGTCAGTTTTTTTAGGATGGCATGGATCAACAAACTTGGCCCGAAACGGGATCCCAACTTGTTTATTTGTCAAAATTGCTACGACGCCGATGAAAGAGTGGTCCGCTAACCCTCTAACTACCTGCCCTAGTCACGGGACACGGGCAGACGTGAGCGGGTTGGATTAACCACTAAACAGGGGAGGGAGAAAATGAGACAGATTGCAGTTAAATACGATGGCGAGTGTAAAAAGTGCGGGGCGAGTCTAGAAGTCGGCCAGTCGGCCATGTATGAAAATAGCATGGGAATCTTTTGCCCTGGCTGTGAACCGACAGAGTCAG
>JAZDIE010000073.1:0-3743 GCA_043805295.1 Pseudomonadota bacterium | reverse complement strand
CACGTTTCATTGTGGAAAAAACCACTGAACGTTTTTCCTTGTTTTGTATAAAAGTTACAAGCGCGGTCTCGCCATACCCCAGCTTTTTTATCGTGTCATCACTTATCCCAAGCCGATCAATGGCGATAATTTCAACCGGCCCTTCAAACAGCTCCTGAAGGTATTTCAAGAGATTGTCTGGTTGAAGCAGGATGTATTCTGTATTGTTGTTATCCATTAATCGTTAGCTTTTCAAAGCGCTTCATGAATTCATCCGGTTCTATGTGGTATTCCTGAGTCCCATAGCATGCGACCGCATATGAAGCGCACAGGCTTCCCATAAGGGCGCTCAATGCCATACTTTTTTTCAATGCCAGACCTTTTATCAGTCCTCCACGGTAAGCGTCCCCTGCGCCGGTCGGGTCTACAACCTTTTCAGGGGGTATGGCTGGCACTGACACCTTGCCAGCTCTTGAAAAAAGAATTGAGCCGTGCTCTGCCTTGGTGGTGATAATATTAGAAACAAGATTAAGTATCTGATCTTGTCTTAAGCCAAGCAAGGTTTGTATGATCTCAAGCTCATAGTCATTTGAGATAAGTATGTATGCGCCGTTTATGCAATTCATGAGGGCATCTTTCTTCCAGCCGGTAAGTGATTGTCCAGGATCAAAAATATAGGGAATGCTGTTTTCTCTGCAAGTATTGCAGTAGCCCTCCATCTCTGCAAGATTCCCGGCTGCTATAACAGCTATAGCATCTGAAGGATTGACAGATGTCATGGGTATGCCGCAAGGATGCTTCATGGCGCCTGGATTAAAGCCTGTGATCTGGTTATCGGAAAGATCAGTGGTTATATATGCTCCGGCTGTTAATTCTTCGTCTATTATTCGGATGTTGTTAGTGTTGACCCCGTTTTTTTTAAGCCATGTAAAATATGGTTCATAGTCCCGGCCGATTGATGCAAGGAGGGCAGGTTTTTCTCCCAACATGGAAAGTGCGTATGCAATATTTCCTGCGGTTCCTCCAAATTTTTCCTTAAGTCCGTTTACTGTAAAGCATACATTGAGCATGTGAATTTTATCCGGAAGAATATGGTCTGAAAACCTGCCGTTGAAATCCATAATCCTATCATAGGCCAAAGAACCTGAAACAAAAATCTCCATGGGTATATCTCCTTTAAGTTTTTATCGAATTTACGAAAACAAATCCTTACTTTACTTTTTCCATGTTCTCGACTTACGCGACTTTTTATGCGTTTTATTCGTCACTTTCAGCAGCTTGACGCAAAGCCAAGAATGCCTCTTTGAGTGTCTGATTTACCGCAGAATCTGGTTCATTTAGCACTAACGCCTGATAAACATTCAGGTACTCAGAGCGGATGCGGTGGAACAGATGCAGGAAGTGCCGGAGGAAACCGACACAATCCAGAATGGCAATTTCGGTGCCGTCTGTCTTTTCGTAAATCGTAGCCGCGTAGTCGGCTACGATGGGGTTGATGTCGTCAGTGGTGACAAACAGGTAATTGTGAATCCGTTTCGACGCTCTAGCGATCTTGGTCACTGCGGTGTCGATGTCATCTTGCGTAACGCGTTTCATCTTCATTTCATAGGCTGTAACGACTGAATCATCCCCAACAAGGCAGATTTCCACGTCACCCAATGAACCGGTTTGCAAGTCTGCCGCATTGTGAGAGTTCAACGGCAACATGCTTTCAGCAAGCCGTGTCCCGGCTGCCTCATAGGCAGCAGCGACAACCAACACAGGTAAGCGACTTGAGTTTTTACAAGCAAGGTGCTGGCTTATCAGCGTGACTATAGACTCTGACGACAATGGCAAAGCACCTTCGGTACGTTCCAGAGTGCCTAGCAGTGAATCCATGCGGGCCAATTTTTCATCGCGCAATAGCAACAAAACGCGTACAGCTTCCACAAACAGGATATCAGCGGCTATTCGCTGTTCGGCTACATCTTCCAGCAGTTCAAGCGTCTTTGTGTAAAGGTCACGTGGCCTGCCGATAAGCTGCTGGTCAGTGGTTAGCGTATGGTCGATATTTCGTAGTGTTGGTGTGAGAAATGCCGTAGTCGGATTGACGGGCAAGCGATGTTCGTTGATGAACTTTGTCAGATGGCGTTCATCGTAAGTGCGGCCAGAAAAACTATCAGCTCCGCCGATCTCGGTATAAGGTTTACGCGGATCAACGTTCGGCTTGTCCATCTTCCCCAACAGGCAGGACATGAGCAGTCGTACCCCGGCGCGGTTGCTTATGCAGCGGCAAACATAATCAACTCGCTCCCTAATGATCTCATTGCTGATGACCGTATTGTTTAAGGTCTCGGCAGCACGGCCATAGATATCGCGCAGTATTTCGTCAGGCGTCATTCAAAAAGTCCTCTTTGTTTTTGTTGTTTTTGTGGATTGTAGTTCGTCCAGAGCACTTCCTGCCTGGTGCCTTTGGTTGAATGGATGGTCTTATCTGATCCCAGCGTCTTGAACCAGATCCCAGGCGGGAATAACTGCTCCATCAAAGCATGATCATAGCCAGACACAGCCACCATTCCCTTGCATTCATTGACGACTTCAGCAAATTCCCTGTGCTGGCTTTCGTCCATCTCGAACCCATAAGCCTTTGCATCTCCGCGTGTGGCATGCAGATACGGGGGATCGCAATAGAATAAAGTCTTGGCGCTGTCATAGAGTCTAATAACATCAACAGCGGGCCGGTTCTCGATCTGCACGCGGATTAGGCGTTGCGCGATTTCGGAGAGCGCATCCACACCGCCTAGCCAACGAGAAACCACACCAGACATGCCGGAGCGGCTTGTGTCCTTGCAGTTTGCCCAACGGCCAAGCGAGGCGGTCTGGGCAAGCCCAGTTCGAGTTTGACGAGCTTTGATATAAAAACGCCTTGCACGTTCCACATCGCTGATGTCAGATGTCGAACCATAAATGGCTTGATGATATTCCTCGCGGGAAAATGGTGTTAAAGCAATAGCTCTAATCAATTTTTCGTGGCGATCGCGTAATACGCGAAAAAAGTTCACTACATCGCCGTCAATATCGTTGTATGTTTCTATAGGCGAGGATTCCCGATTGAGCAATACGGCACCTGAACCGGAGAATGGTTCGCAGTAGTGGTGACAAATCGGAAGTAGCGGAAGTAGCCAGTCCAGATGCGAAAATTTGCCGCCATACCAGCCAAATACAATGCGACGACGGTGACGGTTTCTAATGTAAATAACGTTGGAGCTTTTTCCCTCCATATTTTTATCCAAAAATATGGGTGATGCGCTTTTAGTTTTTGTCGTCACCGGGCTGTTACTCCTTGCTGATAGGATTATGTATTCCTCAGTCCAAATAGCTGCGATGTTCCTTGTCTAGTGCCTGTGCGTTGTACGCAGACAGGTCGCTGCAACGTAATAGTATGTTTAGCTTTTCGTCTGTGTCACATGCCTTGCGCTATGTATAACGCTGTCCACTAAACATTTGACCCGCATGTAATTGGGATAATCACGCCACATGTTTTTTGATTTAGAGTATCTCAATTTGAAATTTGCCACTCAATATCGTTTGCTTGCTTGCCTGCAAAGAAGGTACTGAAACAAATAATCGTTTCTTAGCTCTACTTACGGCAACATAATTTATCCTTTGTTCTTCAGCTTTTTTGGTTGTTGCAGTCAAATCAGGGTTCAGTAAGAACGCCAAATCATCCTCTTCTCGCAATATGAGCAATACGTTACCAAATTCATCTCCTTTGGCTTTGTGAA
>JAZDIE010000072.1:0-5582 GCA_043805295.1 Pseudomonadota bacterium | reverse complement strand
GGGAGGTATAATGTGTTAAAATCATTTCAAATTAATAAACTTGAGCTTTTTGAAAAAATAACCAAAGGTGTGGCGTCTTTCCGGCAGACCTTATTTGTAAAAGGGTGCTACGACAAGCTTCAATTGGATGGCGTGGACTTTGGGGGGAGCAACTTCCGCGAGGCTATCATAGATTATAGCAGCTTTGTTAAGGCAAACCTGGACATGGTTCATTTCAATAGAGTATACGGCCAAGGCGCTAATTTCGTGAGGGCAACGCTTGACAGCGCACGGATGTGGATGGCGACATTGAACCATTGCAATTTTTCTGAGGCGTTGATGCGTTGCTTGTGGGCGATAGAAGCAAATTTTACCAATTCGATATTTAAAGGGGCGGATTTGTCAGGAAGCAACCTGGCTGGAGCAAACTTTACCGGCGCAGATCTGACCGATGCCAAAATGTTTAACGTAGATCTGACTTCCACTATTTTTAAAGGCGCAAGGCTTTGCAGAACAGCGCTCTGTGGCGCCAATCTTTTTAGCGCAGATTTTCGAGGCGTTGCGCAATGGGAGGATGTAATGACAGACGCTAAAACTTGTTCAGATAAGGCGCAATGGGATGACTCCATGAAAAGTAGGGGTGAAAAATTTTTTGCCCTATTGGCGCAAGCATAAGAGCCTCTAAGGAAGGAAGGACAAAACTTGGAAAAACAAGAAACACAAACTCAAGGACGGGGATCGATCAAAGGGTTTTTTTCATCGGTCAAATTGTCGGTTGTCTTGTTGATCGTATTGGCATGCACATCTATATTGGGAACCCTGATCCCTCAGAATGATATGCCTGCTTTTTATATGCAGAAATACGGCGAGGTCTTTTCAAGACTTTTTGATATACTTGGCTTGATGGATATGTACCACTCCTGGTGGTACCGGTTGTTACTTGCTTTACTTTCAGTGAATCTTGTTTTCTGTTCTGTAAAACGCTTTCCCGCTGTATGGAAGATGGTTTCCAAACGAGGAGCCTTTGACAAAAAACGCTTTGACAGTATCAGGCAAAAAGAAACTTTTTCCCATCCACTCTTGCCTGAAAATATAAAGCCGCTTTATGAAACCTACTTTTCCAAAAAATTCGGCGCATATGTTGCGGAAAATACAGATAAAGGCTTTGTCCTATTTACTGAAAAAAGGACGTTGGACACGGCTGGGGGTGTATGTAGTACATCTGAGCATTATAGTTCTCCTGATAGGCGCCATGATAGGCTCGTTTTTCGGATTCAGGGGGTGGGTCAATATAGCGGAAGGGGAAACTATAGATAAGATATCCTTAAGAAAAAAAACGGAGATGGGCAAACCCCACCCACTTGATTTTTCAGTGCGGTGCAATGATTTTGAAGTGACTTTCTACGAAAAAGGTTCTCCCAAGGAATATCGGGCGTCCCTTACTATTATTGAAAACGGAAAAGAGCAGCTTACTAAATCCATTGTTGTAAATGATCCGCTTAGATACAAAGGGATAAGCTTTTTTCAATCTAACTATGGCACTCTTCCACCCGAGAAGGTCAACCTGAAGCTTGCTGATACAACGACTGAAAAAATAACAACTATAGAGGCGGAGTTGCACGAGCTTATAAAGCTGCCAAACGCCAAAGGCGAATTCGAGGTCTTGGACTTCGTTCCGTTTGTTGGAGATGCCCAGGAATTTGGGCCTGCCTTTCGGATAAAAGAGGCCTATAAAGGCAAAGAACCCATAGAATTCTGGGTATTCGAGAAGTTCCCCAAATTTGATCGTATGAGAAAAGGGGAGTATATTTACTCTGTGGAAAACTATCCTGCTTTATATTATACCGGACTTGAAATCACAAAGGATCCTGGCGTGTGGGGGGTATACTCAGGATGTCTGCTTCTTATCGCAGGGATTATTGTGACTTTTTTTATGTCCCATCGCCAAATATTTATGGAAGCAGTGAAAGACCGAAATGGAAGTCTTGTAAGTATAGCAGCGGTCTCAAATAAAAATATTTTAGGCATTGAGGATGAACTAAAGAATATAGCGGCAGGACTGCAAAAACTATTCGCAGAGACTCAGATGAAAGGTTAATGTAAGTATGAACAGCTCACTTATCTTGGCAATTGTAACATTTGTTTATTGCGCAAGCTCCTTACTCTACATCATCGGCTGGATTTTCAGGAAACCTATTATTGGAACCTTTGCGACCATATCGGTCTATGCCGGAGTTTTGGGGCATACTGCCGGAGTTATGCTTAGGTGGGTCGAGTCCTATAAAATGGGCATAGGTCACGCGCCTCTTTCAAACATGTACGAATCGCTGGTTTTTTTCGCATGGGCAATAGCAGTGGTTTATCTTTTTATAGAATACAAGACCAAAAATAAAACCATTGGGGCGTTTGTCGCGCCGCTTGCGTTTTTCTCAATGGCATACGCCTCTCTTGCGCCTCATATAGAGGGAGGAATACAGCCGCTTGTGCCAGCACTTAAAAGTAATTGGCTGATCGCCCATGTAATAACGTGTTTTGTGGGATATGCGGCATTTGGAATATCCTTTGCCGTGGCGATTATGTATCTGGTCAGAGGAAAGGACGCCAAACCGGCAAACCGGTTGTTGAGTCAATTGCCTGATCAATACATCCTGGAAAGGCTGATATACCAGAATATAATGCTGGGATTTCTATTTCTTACAATGGGAATCATCACCGGCGCGGTGTGGGCTAATTCCGCATGGGGAAGCTACTGGTCATGGGACCCTAAAGAGACGTGGTCGCTTATCACATGGTTTGTATATGCCACAGTTCTTCATGCGCGCATGGTAAAGGGATGGGCCGGAAAGAGAATTGCCTATCTTTCTATTATTGGCTTTATTGCAGTTATGTTCACATACTTTGGAGTCAACTATCTACTTGCCGGACTTCACAGCTATGCTTCTTAATTTCCTCACGGTAAATTTGTTCTATTTGTATTCGATTGAAATTCCGAATATTGGTTCGTTTGGCAGAAAACGTTTTAAATTGCCGAAATTGACGTTTGTTTTTCCGTAGGGGCGGGTTCTGAACCCGCCCCGATTGGCCTTGACCAGGCAAGCTGTTACATGATATTGACTTTTTTGGTGAATTTATAAAAAGTTCAGTTGAGCTTTTTATAAATTCACCAAAATTGATGAGGTTGTAAAAGGAGGTATACCTAATAATGCCGCAAAAAAGAAAACGCACACTCTTCAATTTAATGCTGGTGACATTAGTGATGTCAATGGCGTTATTTATACATGTTGTCGCCGGTTATTGCCAGGAGACTGTGGCTAATGTCAGGGCGCAGTCACAGCTCAACCAGGTGCATGTCTACTATGACTTGAACGGCGTTGCGGAAAAATATAGCGTAACAATTAGAGGCTCTTCTGATGGTGGCAAGACATATGACCTTCCAATGAAAAGCCTTTCAGGGGATATCGGAGGTAACGTATGTCCAGGCAAAAATAAGACTATTGTCTGGGACGCAACCCATGACGTACGGCAACTGGCAGGTGATAATTTTGTTTTTGAAGTAGAGGCAGCAGTCCAGGCCGAAACCCCAGCACAAACGCAAGGGCAGCCGACTACGCCTGAAACAACAGAGCAGGTTGTTTATCCTTCAGTACAGGAACAGGATCTGAATGCCGGTCAACCACAACCCCCATCCCCTGTGCAAGCACAACAACAACCTCAGCCACAGGCGTTCCCCCCTGCGCCTCAGCAGCAAGCTCCTTTGCAGCAGCAGCAGCCATTACCTACTACCCAGACAAATACGTTTATGAACAGCCTGGGTATGGAATTTGTTCTTATACAGCCTGGGGCTTTTATGATGGGTAGCCCCAGCCCTGAAAAAGGAAGGCATAAGGACGAAACCCAACATCAGGTGACGTTAACAAAAGGGTTTTACATACAGACTACCGAAACGACTCAGGCCCAATGGCAGGCGATAATGGGAAGTAATCCTTCTAACTTCAAGGGGAACGACCGTCCCGTTGAACGGGTTTCCTGGAACGATGTGCAGGACTTTATCCAACGGCTTAATCAGCATGAAGGAATCTATGCATATAGATTGCCCACAGAGGCTGAATGGGAATATGCGTGCAGGGGAGGAACACAAACAGCCTATGCCTTTGGAGACTGCATATCTGCCGATCTTGCAAACTATAACGGCAGCCAGCCTATCACCGGCTGCCCGGGCGGCATGTATCGCGGCCAGACAGTTCCGGCAAAAAGTTTTAGGCCTAACGCCTGGGGATTATATGAAATGCACGGCAATGTATGGGAATGGTGCAATGACTTGTCCGGCGATTATACAACACAGTCCGTCACAGACCCTATAGGGCCTGTGTCAGGATCTACCCGCGTTGTGCGAGGCGGAGGCTGGAGTTTTGCCGCGCGAAGCTGCCGTTCAGCGTTGCGGGGCTTTGATCCGCCTGCCGCAAAATTTCCCTATATCGGCTTTCGTGTTGCCAAGAGTTTACAGTAAGGAGATTTCCGCCATGCTATTCAACGCTAAAGGCCTTTTTGCAGTAATATTAGCCCTTTTGCTTTCAGCCTGTGCGGTTGTCACTATAGGCACAGCCAACAAGCTAAAGGTAGGCATGACAAAAGACCAGGCTATTGAGATCATGGGCAAACCAATCAGTGTGAGCGCGTCAGGGGGTTATGAATATTTGTATTACAAGCTGCCGGAAACTGAGGATGAGGCGGCTATGGGTTGGACAACGCCGTATTATGTACGGCTTGTGGACGGCCGAATTGACGCCTATGGCAGGGCAAACAGTTTACAAATGGCAAAGGATCCTTTTATCAAAGAAGAGGATATCCCCTCGGAAAAAACAGGAGGCACGGCCAATGTAAAGGAGAAATCCTTGCCTGTTGAAACAGACATGTATTCAGAGCTGAAAAAGCTTAAGGAGATAAAGGACGAAGGAATAATTACTGAAGAAGAATATAATGCCCAAAAAAAGCGAATATTTGAAAAGTATCGCTGATGGCTTTGTAAAAAGTCCCCCTGCTGCGTTGCTCTTCGTCTTGGAATAGCTCAACGTACAGGAAGTACGCCTCGCTCTTCCTCGACTCGCGCGCCTTGCATCTGGAGCTTTTTACGAAGCCATCAAAAATGACGATTGTAAGGCGAAGAAGTTATGAGTAAAGACGCCCCACTTCAAAAGCTGCGGCAACGAATAGATAAAATAGATGAATCACTTCTTCAATTGCTCGGCAAGAGGATGGGGATCGCTAAGGATATCGGAGAGGCGAAGGGCCGTATTGGAATAAGCGCGTATCAGCCTGAACGGGAAGAAGAGGTCATAACCCGGCTGATCAAGGCCAATGAAAACAAGAGCCTTGACAGAGATGCCATAAGAAGAATTTTTTCCGAGGTCATGTCTTGTTCCCGCGCGTTACAAGAGCCTCCCTCTGTCGGTTTTCTTGGTCCGGAAGGAACGTTCAGCCACCTTGCGGCATTAAGACATTTCGGTCAATCAATACAACCAAGTCCACAAAAAAGCATACCCGCTGTATTTACAGGCATAGAAAAAGGGGTTTTGGATTTCGGGGTAGTGCCCTCGGAAAACTCA
>JAZDIE010000071.1:0-3611 GCA_043805295.1 Pseudomonadota bacterium | reverse complement strand
TTTATCAATTTCACCGGTCGTAGTCGCCAAAATCAGAAATGCATCTTCAGGGATTGAAGAAATGTTTTTTTGCAGCAGTGGTTTAAGCATTCCCATGATGAGTGACTCATCCTGTCCGTACGTCAGGCCTGGAACAACAGCAGCAGTTTGCGTAAGAAAAGATTCTGTGGGAAATCTGTCAAAACGCTTTACTGCTGTTTTTTCTGATAACAACCCATTCCAGCATGAATCTATCCCCCAGCCATAAGGAGTTACGATGTCACATGCAACTACAACTGCTTTTGTTCCTGTCATGCAAATTCTCCAGCTTTCCATCTCCGACGGCATTTTTCCAGAATTTTTGGAGAGGCAATCAGCACATCGCTGCTAACTTCGTCAATAAACATCTGTACGGTATAACCGGAGGCAGCGATATCACCGCCCTCTTTAATTAGTGAGTATTCGGTATTTAGCCTGGCGCCTTCATTCCATATTAATGATGCCTTTATGGTGAACTCTTCATCCAAAAAAAGAGGTTTAAAATGGTCTATATGGAGCTGTACAATCGGTGCCCTCAGTTGAGCTTCATAGAAATCTTTATACGAAAGACCATAACGTCTTCCGAGTTCAGCAGACCCTTCTTCAAAATATTCGGGATATCTGCCATGCCAGACGATACCCATTACATCTGCTTCACTGAATTTTACCCGCCTTTTAATATAAACTGTCAGCGGGCCAGGCATTCCTGCACTGCTTCCAAAATAGGCGTCCTTTTTACGTCGCACATTCATTGATTCACTAAATTATTATTTTAGGGGTACGAAACTTGAGTAACTTTTTTTCTTTGATATTTGATAAGAACTCGCTTTTTGTGGGGGGAGTATAGGAAAAAGTGGCGTTGTGTGTCAAGGAAAAAGGGGTCACAATATATGGCGGTTTGGAGTTATGTTGACTTCCCTGCCATGACATGTAATCGTATATTTCATGCTGGACAGTAAGCCATAATGGGAGTCTGTAGTTTAGAGAAAAATGAAAAACGAAAAGTGTTGGTGTGTATATTGATATGGGCAATCAGTTTCTCAAGAATATTTTACCGGAATGGATGTGGAAATCGGGACATTATAGTGGTAGTTCACTCAGAATCGGGATACCTCGAATGTTCTTCTACTATATATACCCCGATCTGTGGGAGACCTTTTTTGGTGAGCTGGGAATGGAGCCGGTAGTTTCCAGACCTTCAACGAAAAAAACAGTTGAGAAAGCCTCTCAGATATCAGAGACAGAACACTGTCTGCCCAACAAACTGTTTGATGCGCACCTTGCCGAGCTTGTCGGCAAAGTCGACATGGTATTTGTGCCCCGTGTCCTCTCAACCATTAAAAACCATCTCTCCTGCCCAAAGTTCGGTCCGCTCCCTGATGCGGCAAGGGCGGATATCGCCCGTGGGACGGAAGTTTTGTCAATTGATATTGACGAAACCAGGCGTCTTTTATCCAGTACTTTGCTGCTCCTCGGGAAAAAGTTAAATATAAAAAAGAGTAAAACCCTTTCCGCCATAAAAAGTGCATTCAGCGCCATGGAATCTGCGAATAAAAAAATGGTCATGCTCAATAAAAAGAAAGGAAAACCACGTTTTTTACTTGTAGGACACCCCTATGTCATTCATGACAATTTTATCGCGGGACCGATTCTAAGTAAGTTGGAAAGCATGGGCGTAGAGGTTGAACTGATATCTTTCGCGGATGACACCCCGGCAAAGAGTTATATCCTGTGGAGCACAGCCAATAAAATTTACCATAAGCTCAATACCCTCTCCAGTGAAGGTTATGATGGGGTGATTCAAATTACGGTATTTAATTGCGGGTGTGATTCAATGATGATTGATACTTATCGACAACTTGTTAAAGATAAAAACGTCCCATACATGTATCTGATGGTAGATGAACATTTGGCGCAGTCCGGTATAGATACAAGGGTAGAGGCCTTTATAGATTCTTTGAGGTGGCGGGGATGACTTATATGGCAATCCCCAACATAGGCAACTACACAATAGCGCTTGCTACAGCCGTAGAATCTCTCGGTATTAAAGCATGGGCTTCGACCGCAACCACGCCTGAAGCCCTGAAGCTGGGCATAGCCGCTGCGCCGGAAACAGTTTGTCTGCCTCTAAAGGCCCACCTGGGCCACTTCATTGAAGCCGACCGGGCAGGCGTTGAGTATGCATTTATGGTCAATAGTGTCGGCACTTGCAGACTCAGATACTATCGCCATATGATAGAGCACATCCTCAAAGATCTGGGTTTGAAAATAAAGATCTTCGGTCTTGGCTTCGATGGATTTAAACCACCTATCGTACGGCATTTTGATCCCGGACCGATAACTTTCCTGAAACCCTTATTCCATACTGGACTCAAGATTAAAGTTATTGATGAATTGGAGGTGGCGGCCTGGCGGACCAGGGCAATTGAAATTATACACGGGGACACAACGCTGCTCATGAATAAGTTGCTCGTGGAACTCAGTGAGTCCAAAACCATGGCCCGGACCAGGGCTATCCGTAAAAAGGTTGCCGGCTGCTTCGCTGAAATTCCAGTTGATAAAGAGAGAAAGCCGCTCAAGGTCGGACTTGTCGGTGAAATATCTTTTCTTAGAGACAAGTGCCTGAATAAAAATATTGAATATATCCTGGGAAGCCAGGGGATTGAGCTGAGAAACTTTTTTTTGCTTGGGGAAGAGCTAAAAAATATAACAAGAATAGTGTTTCTGAACCAAAACAAAAGAAAGTATCTATCCAAAGTCGCGGACCGGTATTTACAATGTACGGTTGGCGGACATGCCCTGGATTCTGTTGCTCACTCGATCCATTGCGCAGATGAGGGCTATGATGGTATGATTCATCTTTGTCCTTCTGGATGCATGCCAGAAGTAAGTGTGCGGCCGATCCTCAAGCGCGTCAGTA
Organism: Pseudomonadota bacterium; assembly: GCA_043805295.1. Lineage (GTDB taxonomy): Bacteria > Desulfobacterota > Desulfobacteria > Desulfobacterales. Next base: position 673 of record JAZDIE010000071.1, on the reverse strand, counting down.
AAGATAAGGATATTCCCATACTGGAAATGTCATATGACGAGCATACCTGCGATGTCGGAATTTCTACACGCCTGGAGGCTTTTGCCGATGTTCTTATGGAAAGAAGAAAAAAACAGCTCCCCCGCCCATCGCGTGGAAAGGGCAATTGATAGGTAAATAAATGAACAACTCCTGTTATCTGGGCATTGATGTCGGTTCCATCAGTACAAATTGTGTAATAATTACGCCGGAAGGTGAAGTGCTTTTTGAAATATATAAGCGGGGGGAAGGCAACCCGATTAAATCGGTGCAGCAGTGCCTTGCGCAACTTACGGAAAAATTGCCTGACAGGTTTAGCATCAAAGGCGTATGCACTACAGGAAGCGGCAGAATACTTGCCGGAGCGGTAGTCGGCGCTGATGTGATTAAAAACGAAATTTCCGCGCATGCCCGTGCGGCGATACAGCTCTATCCTGCTGTGCGGACTATATGCGAAATCGGCGGACAGGACAGCAAAGTAACAATTCTCAGGGATGGAGCAATTGTAGATTTTTCAATGAACCTGGTTTGTGCCGCAGGCACTGGAAGCTTTCTTGATTCACAGGCAAGACGACTGAATATCACTATTGAGGAACTTAGCAGCAGGGCAATGATGTCGGAAAACCCCACTAACATAGCCGGGCGCTGCACTGTA
>JAZDIE010000070.1:0-13234 GCA_043805295.1 Pseudomonadota bacterium | reverse complement strand
TCGGGAAAAAACTCGTGCTTTTCCGTTGGTGCAGCAGTTCATGAAAATCGTGACCTCCATAACAAGTATTAATACCAATTAACTTCTTGAAATATATACTATTTTCATGAAAATTGCACCAATTAATTGCAGGATTTAGGTGATATAGATAATTCCATAGAATAGTAATATTCGTTTTCCTATAAGAGTTATCTGTGTCCCTGAAACAAATGATATCCGGTCTCTGTCAAATATCATAATAGCGAATCACCTCTGTAGCTCTTTTGCAGCGTCGATGGCGAAATAGGTAAGTATAATATCCGCGCCCGCCCTTTTTATGGAAAGGAGCACCTCCATCATTGTTCTTTTTTCGTCCAGCCAGCCCAAACTGGCGGCTGCCTTGATCATTGAGTATTCGCCGCTCACATTGTATGCGGCAATTGGCAAATCTACTTCTTCGCGCAGCCTGGCGATAATATCAAGATATGAAAGCGCGGGCTTTACCATGACTATATCAGCGCCTTCCTCGATGTCCATAGTGGCTTCACGAATCGCCTCCTGGCTGTTTGAGGGGTCCATCTGATAAGTGCGCCTATCCCCAAACTTGGGCGCTGATTCTGCTGCGTCTCTGAAAGGGCCGTAAAACGCCGAGCAGTATTTGGCGGCGTATGACATTATAGGAATAGCGCTGAAGTTGTTTTCGTCCAGTGTCTCCCTGATTTCAGAGACCCGGCCATCCATCATGTCAGAAGGCGCTACCATATCCGCGCCGGCCTGTGCGTGAGAAAGGGCTGTTTTTGCAAGGATATCCAAGGTCGTATCATTGTCTATTATACCGTTTTGCAGTACTACGCCGCAATGACCGTGATCCGTGTATTGACATAGGCAGACATCGGTTATTACAGCTATTTCAGGCACATGATTTTTTAATTCCTTTACCGCCTTTTGAACAATGCCGTTTTTGGCATGAGCCTGGCTTCCCATTGGGTCTTTTGTGTCAGGTATTCCAAATAGGATAACTGCGGGGATTCCCAGGTCGCGCGCTATTTTTGCCTCTTTGATGATATGGTCTGTTGACATCTGATATTGGCCAGGCATTGATTGAATAGGTTTTTTTGCGTCCTTTCCATTGATCGCAAACATAGGCATGACAAGGTTATCGACGAGCAGTGTGGTTTCTCGGATCATTTTTCTGAATTGCTCGTTCTGGCGCATCCGTCTTGGTCTGTAGTCTGGGAATATCATAGTATAGGTTCCTTTTTAGCAAATAAGTAAAAACAACTTCCCTAATTAGTGCCTGAACAAAAACCTTCAATTTGGCTCAAGGCCAAAAAATATTAGTCATCGTCCGACTTGATCGGACGAACCAGAAAAATGGATTAATACCTGGTTTGCCCGATTAAGTCGGGCAATGACTACTTTGTTTGATTAAACAAAGTAGTATGATAACAGATTAACCTAAAAATTAGGGGAGTTATTTTTACTTATTTACTTAGTAACTATTCAGGTGTTTAGGCAGGCCATAATTCCAAACGCATAGCCTTTAGCCTAAACACCTGATTTATTGTTGAGTCTATTGGTAAAATCTTCTGCTATTTGATCTCCATAATGTTTTTTGATCAACTCGTTTAAGAATTGCTCAGGGTTTTCCAGCCCTTTTCTCGGTATGACAAAAGCGCTTTCCCCTATTTTATCCTGGATCAATCTGAGTCCGTACTCAAAGTTTTGCTTTAGTGATTTGAATATATCAGAAAAAGTTTGTTTTGATTCCACCACGCTTTTAGCAGCATATGCGCGGGCCGGTTCGTCAAGTGTGATCCGTATGCCGGATGACTTTAAGAAATATTCCTCGAGCTGCGTCAACTGTGTATAGACTGATTTTACTTGTTCAATTATACCGGTCACGTCCATTGTATGTAGTGTATAGATATGTGCGATCAATTCTGTTTGCGGCATGGATAGGGTTAACCCGTGAAATTCGGTAATGTTTGTCTTGTTTTTTATAATATACTCTTTAACAGCAACTTGTTCTTCGGTCTCAATCTCGTTAAACGCCTTGAACCACTGTTCATCAGAAGGATTAGATAACAACGCTTGCAGTATCCTTTCAGCGGACTCTACTGCTTGTTCAGTTATTGCAAGTCGTTTGATGTCGGTCGAGGGAAGCTTTTTTTCAAAGGGGAGAATCACTGATTCTATCGCGCTTACCAGCCCTCTTGCGCCGGTCTGTTCAGCATACCCCTTTTCGGCAAAGAGTCTTAACGCTTTGTCGCTGAATTTGAGATGTATGCCGTAGGCAATGAAATCTCTTTTTTTGTTCAGGATAACGCAGTTGCTCGGATTCCTCAATATCTCATAGAGATCATTTACTGAGAGTCTTTCCATTATAGTGATCACTGGGGTTCGGCCTATAAATTCCGACTCGAACCCGAACTTTATCATATCCTCTGATTTAACATGTTTAAGAAAGTCTGTTGTTTGATCTTTATTCGCCAGGGTTGACCCGAATCCTATTCCTTGGTCAACTGTCCGTTTTTTAATGATTTCTGTAAGATCATTAAAGGCTCCGCTCATAATAAAAAGAATATTTTTTGTGTTTACTATGCGTTTTTCTCTCTTGCCGGTTTTGCGGTAGTGTTCTATCTCTTGCAACATTGAGATAGGATCATGAGGAGTTCGAAGATCTACCTCAGTTTCTTCCATGGGTTTTAAAAGCGCTCTCTGTACGCCGGTTCGGGAGACGTCAGGGCCTATAAGATTGGGGCTTGAGGCGATCTTGTCGATCTCGTCTAAGTAGACTATGCCACATTCTGCAAGTTCAATGTCTTCGTTGGCTTCACGCACTAGGTCGCGGATTATATCCTCGATATCCCCGCCCACATACCCTGTCTCACTGAACTTGGTGGCGTCGCATTTTACAAAAGGGACTCCGATCTTGTTAGCGATCAGCTTGACAATGTAAGTTTTGCCTACGCCTGTAGGCCCGATCAGCAGGATGTTGTTTTTTATGCTTCCAACAATAGTGTCTCTATCCTCTGTGTGCTGATTGGCATATCGAATACGATTGAAATGCGTACATATTTTGGTCGCAAGCACAGCCTTTGCCGCAGATTGTCGAACTATATATTGATCAAGGAACGCCTCCAGCTCTTCAGGCTTTATGGAAAAGTTGATTTTTTTGCGGCCTTTTGGCTTTTCTTTTTCCGCGTCCCCTTCTTCAAATGATACCTGTTGCGGGACGATCATAGGCGAGATGATCTTGATTCGATCGCCGTATTTATGGGAAAGGTAATTGCTTAATTCTTTTTCCAGCTCTTTAGGAGAGGGGAGCCTTTCTTCATTTTTTGTCATCAAACAACCTCATATATATTTTTGGGTAAATGCTCGAAGTTTTATGTGATCACGCATGTTTTATTCCTAAAAGCCTTCAGCCTAAATACCTGAATAAGGCATAATATCATTATTTAACTAAATTGCAACCGACAGTAAGGCTGATTTGCTATATGCCCATATCCCGCTTCTTAGCGCTGGTGATTTTTGCTTGCATTCTATGATGGAATAATGGAATAATAGAATATAGTTGCTTTGTAGCAGCGGCAAGGGGAATTATATGAATAAATGTATACTTGAAGGGCTGCCTGTTGAGCGCCAGATGGTTTTATGTGTAGATGATGACCCTGGTGTTCGTGATATAATGGCTGCAATGGTTCGCTCGTTTGGGCACGAATGCGATATCGCATATGATGGAATAATGGCGCTTGAAAAAATAAAGTCAGGCTTGTTTACCATTGTTGTTACAGACCTTGAGATGCCTAACATGAACGGCATAGAGCTTGTAAAAAACATTAAAGAGGAATACCCTTTCATAGATGTAGTCGCTGTTACAGGCTACAGCTCAAGATACCAATATACTGATTTAATAGCGGTTGGCGCATCTGACTTTATTGCAAAACCATTTCACTCCAATGAATTGCAGGCGAAACTGAACCGGATTATACGTGAGCGCGCGCTTCGGGCAAGACTTACTGAGCTGTCGCTGCAAGACGGGTTGACAGGGCTGGGGAACCGGAGGAGCTTTGACTCAAGATTGCGCGAGGAAGTGGGGAGGGCGTTGCGACAGAGGTATGATCTCTTCCTGGTTCTGTTTGATGTTGATAAGTTTAAGTCTTATAATGATGAGTTAGGTCATCAGTCTGGAGATGAGGTGCTTAAGGTCATTGCTGATGTTATATATGAATCAACAAGAAAAGACGTGGATGTGGGGTATAGATTTGGGGGGGACGAGTTCGCGGTCATAATCCCGCAGGCTAATAAAAATCAATGTGAGTCGATTGCTGATCGTTTATTGAAAAATTATGAGCAAAAAGCGTTTGGCTCAACGTCGTTAAGCATAGGGATTGCCGAACTCGAACCGCAACAGCGAGAACCTTCTCCTCAGCCTGCTGGGCTTGTGAACACTGTAGAGGAGTGGGTTGTGGCTCTTATAGAAAGGGCTGACAAGGCGCTTTACCAGATTAAAAGAACAGGCGGCAATAGAGTTCTGTTTTATAGCGAGAGAGAAGTTTTATGAGATCGATGGATATCCGGTTACCTTTCCCCCTTCAACCATGGTGAGTGTTACATTAATAAAGTTATTTTTTTCTTTTATTTCTCCTTCTATCAGCACTGGGATATAGTTCCCTGTCAATCCTTTTAGTCTGCGGGCCGGTGTTCCTCTTTCTCTTTCAATGAGCAAAGGGGTGCTTTGGCCAATGAATCTGCTATAAAAAACAAACCGTTTTTGCATGTCTATTTGTTTCAAGGCATCACAGCGTTTTTTGATTATTTTGGGGTGTAGTTGGTCTGGATAAGAATATGCTGCGGTGTCAGCCCGTCTGGAAAACGGGAAGATGTGAAGGTATGCTATTGGAAGCCTCTTTATTATTGACAGGGTATTCCTAAAACAGGTCTCGGTTTCTCCTGGAAATCCTACGAGTATGTCACAACCTATATTGATATCCGGAATTTTTTTTGCAATCTCCTGTATAATTTCTTCAAAATAGGATGCAGAGTATGACCGGTTCATGCGTTTGAGTATATTGTCGTCTCCGCTTTGAAGAGGTATATGAAGATGATGGCATATCTTGGACGAATGGGCGATAAGATCGATCAACTCCTTAGATATCTCAGCAGGTTCGATAGAGCTGATTCTTATTCTAACAGGGGAGGAAGATTTTTCGATCTCTTTGAGCAGTTGTAGAAGGCGTGTTTGAGGAGAGATATCTACTCCGTATTTACCCAAATGAATCCCTGTAAGCACTATCTCCCTGTAGCCAAAGGCTACAAGAGACTGGATGTGTTCTAGCGCGGTGGCAAACGGTAAGCTTCTGATTCCTCCGCGTGCCTTTGGCACTATGCAATATGAGCATGACGCGTCGCAGCCGTCCTGAATCTTGAGAAAGGCGCGGGTCCTTTTTGAAAAATTAAACGCAGGCATATCTTGAAAAATGGTATTTGGTCGTAACTCCGGAACACACACATTAGGCGCTGGGATAGGGATGGAATTGTCTGCAAGGCGTGGAATGTCTACTTTGTTGGAATTGCCTATGACGTAGGCTACTCCTGGTATGCTTGCTATATCATCAGGTGAGGTTTGCGCATAGCATCCGGTGGCTATGACAAGCGCGTTTTTGGTTTGTCTGATTATCCGGCGGAGTTCTTGCCTTGACTGCATTGCAGCCTTGCCTGTTACAGTACAGGTATTAATTATACAGAGTTTTGCGATATCGACTGAAGGCGCAGGTGTCCAGCCGGTTCTTTCAAGCTCTTCTGCAAGGTACGCTGATTCGCATTGGTTCACCTTGCATCCAAGGGTGATAATCTTAAAATATTTCATGCGCTGATCCAGCCTCCGCCAAGCACTGTTTCTCCCTGGAAAAAGACGCCTCCTTGTCCAGGTGTTACAGCAGCCTGCGGTTGGTCAAAATGAATAACAGCAGTTTTGACATCCAAACAAGTAATAGTGGCAGGAACCTCTTTATGCTTGAATCGTAACCTTATATCCGCCCGTATTTTTTGATCATGAGGCGGCACAAGCCAGTTGATGTCTTTTATGAGGCAGGTGTCAGTATATAATAGGCTCTTTGTGCCAACCACAATCAAGTTTTTCTTTTTGTCTATCTTGATCACATAATTTGGACAGCGTCCTGGGATGCCGATACCACGACGCTGTCCGATAGTGTAATGAATAATCCCCTGATGTGTGCCGATTGGATTGCCTGCGATATCTACAATAGTTCCCGGCGTATCTTGTTCCCCTAAGTGTCCAGCAATAAAATCAGAGTATTTGTGGCCTTGAGCAAAACAAACATCCTGACTTTCAGTCCCGCATATGGAATTGATTCCTAATTCTTTGGCCAGGGATACCACTTCGTTTTTTGTGTATCCTCCGAGTGGGAAGAATGCGTTTTCGAGCTGTTTGTGAGAAAGCATAGCCAGAAAATACGACTGATCCTTGTTTTTATCAATCCCTCGCAGGAGTCTGGTTTCTTCAATTGTTGCGTTTTTGTATACCCTGGCGTAATGACCAGTGGCGAGCAGGCAAGCGCCCAGTGTTTTTGCTTTTTCAAGCAGCGCGCCAAACTTGATCTCTCTATTGCAGATCATGCATGGATTAGGTGTTCTTCCATCTTTGTATTCGCTGATAAAAGGTAAAATTACATTGGTTTTGAATGCATCCGAGAGATTAATTATTACAAGCGGGATATTTAGCGTTGATGTTATTTCCTTTAGGCGATGACTTGTTGTGTTGTTTATATCAAAAGGGGTGGTAGTTATATTACGTTCAAGACCAGTCTCAAAATGTATGCCGATTACTTCGTTGCCTGCTTTGCAAAGAAGCACTGCGGCAACCATTGAATCAATTCCACCGCTCAACGCGATTGCTATAGGGCCGGAAAATTCGTTTATCTTTTGGCGGATCATGGGGAATAGTCGGCGTTTTTCAACACCCTGACTTCCATTGCGCGCGGTGGACAGGCAGTTACACACAGCTCACAAGCGCTGCATTTTTCTTTGTTAAAGATGACCTCCATCTCAGGACGTTTGATAAAGAGGGCGCCTGTAGGGCATACCGCAGTGCAGGCCCCGCAATGGTAACATATCTTTTCGTTTCGCTTGATATCCTGGCCGACTCTGGTTACTTGAACGCCCTGATCCTTAAGAAAACTCACCCCTTTCTGGAAGTCTTTTCTGGTTCCAGATAGTTCCATGACAAGCACGCCTTCTTTTCTGGGAAGGATAGTAGCCTTTAAAATATTGAATGTCAGGTTGAAGTCCTTGACTAAGTGCCAGACAAGAGGTTTTTCTACCAGATTTTTGTCAAACCTTAGTAAAAGCATTTTTGAATACATATTATTATGAACTCATAAAAAGTTTTTGACGGCTTTTTACAAAGCCGTCAAATGGAATATCCATCTACGTGCATAATATTTTCCAGCAATCTTTTGGGAACGAGGTGTACCCCATTTTCCCGAAAATAGCGTACGCTTTCAGTCAAGTCAACTATCTTGGGGCTTTCCGCCGGATAGCCAAGCGCGATAACAGAGTCTACCTCAATATGATCCGGCATATCGAAGATTTTAACTATCCTGTCAAAATCTATAGACCTTAGCCAGCAAGTCCCAAGCCCTTCTTCCGTTGCGGCAAGCAGGATGTTTTCAATTGCCGCTCCAGCGTCCCTGGCAAAGTCTGGCCCCTTATGGTAATTGTTAACCAACACTATAATATAGGCAGCAGGTTTTTCCTCTTCCTGCGGTGTTCCTTCAGGCGCAATGTACGCGGCCCATTTTAATGTTTGGAATACTTTTTCCCTTAAGTCTCTATTGGTGATGATTATATATTCAAGCGGCTGTTTGTTGGCTGCAGATGGGGCGACACGGGCGGCGTTCAAGAGACGATTGAGAACTTCGAGTTGTATTTTTGTTTGTTGAAACCGCCGTATCGAACGACGTTGCATAATACAATCATAGACAGGCTTATCAGTCATGAACTATTCCCTTTATTGGTTACAAGAGGTATCATACGTTTTTACGATCTGTCAATGAGGCAATTTGCTGAAAAGTCAGTAGGGGTTCAAAATTTTGAACCCCTACTCAATCAAACACCAAGTAGTCATTGCCCCGACTTGATCGGGCAAGCCAGGTATTAACCAATATTCTGGATCGTCCGATCAAGTCGGACGACGACCAATCTTCCTTGACCTTGAACCAAATTGAAAGTTTCCGTTCAGGCACTAATTACAACAAGCTTTACACATAAATGAGAATTATATATGGTAGGCTTTTTACAAGCCCATCATAAGATTAAAACCATTCTGGTCAGAGATAATAGAAGGGAGCTACGAATGAAACGAGTTAATTTAATTATATATATTCTTCTGCCTTTGATGGCGTGTTTAAGTATCCTTCCTCTATTATGCCATGCGGAAGCGCCTCTGCGGATAGCAATTTTACCTTTTTCCGTTAATGCTTCCGGTGATTATGCTTATTTGCAGTCTGGTCTTGTTGACATGCTCTCTTCCAGGCTTGCATGGCACAGGGAAGTTTCCTTTGTTGAAAAGGAAAAAGTGAAAGAGGCTATAGGAAAAGGGGAAGGAGCAATTAACGAAAAAGATGCGCGGACAATTGGAGAAAAATTGGAGGCAGATTATTTTCTTTTTGGCAGCATTACTGTTTTGGGGGAACGTATAAGCATAGATACACGGGTATTCGATGTGGCGAAAGGGGTGTTTATTGCGAAGACCTATAAGGAAAGCAAAGGACTGGATGGAATTATTCCTGCAATAGATGAGCTTGCGGCAGATATAAACAAAAAAGTGTTCGGCCTCACTCCAAAGGTTCAGCCTCCTTTGTCCGGCAGTCACGCTGCGGCTGATACATCAAGCCTGTATAAAGATCCGAACAGATTGCTTGAAGAAGAAAATCCAAAGCCAGCTCAATTGGCGAAGCAACCAACCTCAGCGCCTAATCCTAATTTTTTAGTTCCCAACGAAAAGAAGCAGAAAAGCGAATTTTTTAAAGGGCCTGATTTTTCATTTCCCATCAAAGGAATTGCTTTGGGCGATATAGACGGCGATAAGCGGATTGAAGTGGTTTTTATCGACTCCCACAGGCTATTTGTCTATAGGTGCCTTAATCATCAGTTTGATAAGGTTGAAGAGTTTAAATGTAAGACCTTTGGCAACTTTATTGCGATAGACACAGGGGACTTTAATGGAAATGGCAGGGCCGAGATTTTTGTTACCAGCAGTACAAAGGATAATCTTAAATCTTTTGTGCTTGAGAGTGATGGCAATGGATTAAGAGAGCTTGTTGGAGATAAAAACTGGTATTTTAGGGTTTTAAAGACTTTGCAGCAGGGGAATATACTCTATGCCCAAAAGAAAAGTGTATCAGACATTTTTATGCCAGGCATCTTTCAGTTGACATGGAAAGACGGAGATTATATTGAGAGCAGGCGTGTCAATGCGCCACAAAGGATCAATGTATTTGGGTTTTCTGCTGGCAATGTGACAGGGGGTAGTGATGATGAGATCGTTGCGTTGGATGGAAACGATCATTTAGAGGTTGTTGTGTCTGGTGGCTCAACGCGATGGAAGAGCGATGAATACTTTGGCGGGTCAATCTCATACCTTGAACATACAAAAAAAGATTCCCGCGTTTATATCCCACAAAGGGTTTTAATAGCCAAAATGGGAGACAATGGTCATTCTGAGGTGGTGATAGTTAGGAACAATCAAACATCACGGCTTTTTCCAAAACTTAAGACCTTTAAAAGCGCTGAAATATGTTCTCTTTCGTGGGATGGTCTGGGGTTGAAGGAAAATTGGAAAACACCTAAGATTGAAGGATATGTAAGCGATTATGCCATCGGAGACATTGATAATGATGGCAAAAACGAGTTGGTTGCCTCGGTTATTTTGAAGACAGGCAATTCCCTTGTCGGCGACAAACAAAGTACGATTATCAGCTATGATCTTCAATCTCCGCAGTAAGATGGTGTTGCCTTGTTTGTTTTTTAGTGATAAGGAGAGATTTCTAAAATAAGCGAAGGCGATGTAGCTCAGATGGTTAGAGCATACGGCTCATATCCGTAGTGTCCGGGGTTCGATTCCCTGCATCGCCACCAAGTTATAATCCGGTAATATCCGGCCATCCTAAAAGCCCTTAGAAATAAGGGCTTTTTTATTCCCAATCTGCGTTTTTAAAATTGAGAGTCCGCGCGTTCTCCGTGACGGCGCGTTTGGTTTGATCAGATGCGCCGGATGGATTTCTCCCGCGAACACGCCGCATCGATCGCATCGATGGGGTAGCACGACTTCAATTAGGTTGCATCACACCTTTGGGGATAGGAAGATCGGGCGGCGCTTTGGTGAGAAGATCCGACCAGGTCAATACGAGGTCAATACGGGACGCTCTTTATTAATTTAATTTATCCATGCATAATATGCGCAATTGTTGCTGAGTTTATCCCTAATTGTCTGGCAACTTCAGACTGCGGTATGCCTATGTCATGTATGAGTTTTTTTGCTTAGGTATTCAACAATCAAGATTTGAATTCAATTCCAAAGCTTTTAAAAAACCTTACTACTTTTGCATATGCGCCAGTAACGTTTTCAGCTTTTATGAAATGGTTTTCTGGCATATTAAATGCGAAAGGGTGTGGCGGAACAAATATCATTTCAAGAGAGACTGGTGTCTTGCCACCATCCTTTATTCTAAGAACACTTGTATAGTGAACCCAATCATTGGCCCTCGGAACAATTCCATATATTTCCTCTTTTGATTCGAATATTGTTTGATATTTTGACATTATTAAAATACTCCTATGCGCCAGCTATAATGGATTAAAATGGAATTCTATCTGAAAAAATTTCCTGAGCCTTCCTGTTTTCGGCAGTTGTCTGAATTTTTTTCAGGATATGCCTGAGTTCGTCAATATCCTTGAAAGAAAAGGATATTGAATAGTCCCCCCCCTCAAAGCCCAAGGGATGATCTATACGCACCCTTTCCCCGAGGCTCAATTTTTTTACGTTCTCCCCAAATTGGTTTTCCATGCGCGCCATGACCGGAAAGCGGCGGCGTTTCAGATATTCCCTTGCCGCGCGCGTTTTCTCAGCGCGGTTGAGTTTTTCGTTTGCCAATATTATTTCTTTAAGCGGCTTATCTGAAAGCGTCTGAGAGATTGTAATACCCTCTCGACGCGCAATCTCATTAACCAGCCTGATAAATTCGCACTCCTTGTTTTGGCTCAAGCTCAATTGCTGCATTGCATTAAAAAACGCCAGCCGGTCTTCCTGATCAAAAGGGTAAAGGGCGACAGATCCTTCGAAAGAAAGCCGTTCTTGTTCAACCGCCTCCTGGATTATTGCCGGAAGCGCGCATAATCCTCTGGTTTTATCAAACACCTTCCTGTTTTTAGGGACACAAAGCAGGTTGCACCCCTCTTCAAACAGGGATTCGTCAGGCAATATGGAACTTAGCCTTTCAATCCCCCTCGACTGCTCTATAACGTTCAATGGACGATGCGACAGGTTGTCAAGCACGGATAGTCTGAGACAATCAATATCAGCGTAATCCTTTGGTACTGTCTGCACCCCGACTTTTTTCTGCTCCAGCATTTTACAACAGGCCATGCGCTTGATACCGCATAATATCTGGTATTGTCCGTCGCTACGTTTTTTTACAAGGGGAGGGTTGATCAGGCCGAACGTCCTGATTGATTCAAGAAGCGATATTCCAGGAACCGGAGTTGTGATGACAAAGGTATGGTCGTTAATATCGACAAGCCCGACAGGAATGGAGATAGTATTATATGTCATGAAGCAGTCAGCCGACTTAATGCCTCAGCGTATTTCTTCTCAGTATTTTCAATGACTGCTTTAGGAAGCTCTGGCGCTGGAGGTCTCTTGTCCCAACCAATGGAAACGAGATAATCCCTCAGGTATTGCTTATCAAAGCTTTGCTGACTCTTGCCTGGGGCATATTCATCCTTTGGCCAAAAGCGGGAGGAATCAGGGGTCAACACCTCGTCGATTAAAACCCACTTGGTATTTATAAGGCCGAATTCGAATTTAGTGTCGGCTATTATGATCCCTCGATGCTCTGCTATTTCAAGGCCTTTCAGGTACAATGCCAGACTAGCCTCCCTTACCCTGGTTACAATCTCTTTTCCGGCAAGCGACACTGCTTGTTTAAAATCTATATTGATGTCGTGCTCTCCAAGCTCAGCCTTGGTCGATGGAGTGAATATCGGCACCGGCAGCTTATCGGACTCTGCAAGGCCTTTGGGAAGTCTGATGCCGCACACCACGCCGTTTCTCTGATAAGACTGCCACCCCGACCCTGAAAGGTATCCTCTTACTATGCACTCAATAGGAAGCGGCGTTGCTTTGCGTACAAGCATGCTCCGGCCATCGAGAATTTTTGAATGCCTTTTAAGCGCGTCAGGATAGTCAGCGACTTCGGCTGTAATTAGGTGGTTTGGGATTATAGCATTGGTCTTTTCAAACCAGAACCTTGACATACTGGTAAGGATTTTTCCTTTGTTTGGTATGGGGTTAGGCATAACAACATCAAAGGCTGAAATCCGGTCTGTAGCCACGATCAGCAACATATCGCCGAGGTCATATATGTCGCGCACCTTGCCGCGATGCAAAAGCGGTATATTATCCAGTCTGGTTTCGAATATTAGTGGTTCCATAGCGCCTCATGTTTTGATGGATTTGTAAAAAGTAGCCACATACCCTTCAGTTTTCGGTCTTTTTTTGCCTACCTCAAGCAGGCTTGAGTATGTCAAAATTTTGGTGTAGTGTCCATCATAAAAACTTTAAGCCCCCTCTGGCAAGACGTTTCCTTAACCAGATATCGCTGGCTTATATTAGGAAGCTGGAGCACAATCGCTTTCTTTCTTACTTGTCCCTAAGTGCAAAATATTCTTCTATCATAACCCGATAGCGGCCTGCTGAGAATTCGTCACCCATTTCTTTTGAGCCAAGTTCAAGGAGACGAAGCCTTTGTGTTTTTTTGTAAACAGTACTGACAAAATCATCTCGATAACCTCCGACAAGTTGTCCTGGGTGCAATACAAAAAAGTAACACAGAACAAAACGTGACCATTTTTGTGCCAATAAGTGCCAAATGAACGTTAGAATATGAAGTTTTTTGACTGATTTTCGTGATTTTTATGGCACATTTGCTTCTCAATTCAGCATTAA
>JAZDIE010000069.1:0-2095 GCA_043805295.1 Pseudomonadota bacterium | reverse complement strand
ATCAACATCTTGTCCGAACTTCCATCAGACAAAAGGGTGTATCGTATCATTTTCATTTTGGCTTCCCCCAAAAGTTTGGGAGATACGGTTGAAGATCAGGCCGGTCAATGACTCGGCGTTTTTTTAATGGGGGAATATTGTTTTTTCGGCTGCAAATATTAGCGCCAAAAGACGACTCTTTGGACGTAACAGGAGTTAGGTAAGATAAAACTTTACCTTTTGAGACAACGGTAATCTCCCCGGTTGATTTCTTCTCCCGCCATGTTTCCGCCAGAGGGCTAAAACGGACAACTTTGTAACGTTTTCCTGATTCATTCAAATCTATGGATTCCGCCACAAGCAGGCTATTTTCAGGAACTTGGGCAACTACCACCGGTGAGTGGGTATTTATAATGACTTGGCGGAGTGGATTGTCTAGTCCAACCTTTTCATCTGTATCCATAGCGATATCCTGAAGTAGGGTCAGCATAGCGGGAATACGTTCAGGATGGATACCGTTTTCCGGTTCTTCCAGGCAAATTAACCCGGATGACTCTGTATCTAGTTCTAGAACTGCAAGGGCCAGGAAGCGAAGTGTACCGTCTGAAAGAGATCTTGCTGAGTGGGGAGTGCCGTCGCGTCCCGTAAGCATTGTAGTCAATATTTCCCTCTTTTCATCGTAGTCGACGGTTATATCCTTTACATCGTCGATCAGGTCCGCAAGACGGTTAGCTACCTGTGCATATACACGTGCGGCGGCATCAACGCCAACTTTGGAATTCACGGTTCCTTCTTCGTTATTATGCTTCCCTCTGGATAAATGATAAAGTGTCGCTGCAAGATGGGAACCATCAGCCCCTAGCTTTGTCGGTGCCGATATTTCATCAGGTTTGCGCAGAGCCGCTGGTTCAAGTTGCAGTAAACGCCATGATTGCATCTCCCGCTTTGCCATCAACGCAGTGGGATTTTCATCAGCATTAGTGGTTGACAGAACGGTACGAGGCAAATTTGTGGCTAAAATCGACCGAGGCCTTCCTCGGCCTCCGCCATCCTGGTGGAGCTTAATCTTCCGATCTATGCCTTCGCCTCCAGTAGAGATAAAAGCTCCGCCACTTCTTCTGCCTTGTACCGCGCTATTGCGCCATGTCCCCACTTTATGTGGAAAAAGAAAGCATTTAGAGCCATCCCCAATATTGATTGGAGTTAATTCTTCCCCAAGGAGTTCAAGCCCTCCGGATTTTTGACCATTTTCAACTTTATAGCCGATGTTTACCCGATATCGTAGGGAAGTTATGCTTGCCTCTGCTTTTTGCCCCAAGTCATCAATCCCGTTTTTTGGGACAATCATCTCCACTTCAAAAGTCATTCTCGTGCCAAACTCATTGCCAAAGCGATGAAAAAGACTGCGAATGTCCGAGGTTCGACCTTCCTCATCACGCACTGATTTTGCAGCATCAAGAAGCGGCTTTTCCGCCAATGCGCTCAGAAACATAATTGCGTCGAACAAGTTCGACTTCCCAACACCATTGATCCCGGCAATGCAAGTAAATGGTCCAAAACGAACATCTACATCAACAAGATTTTTAAAACCTGTAACCTTCAATCGTGTAAGCATGGATCATTCCTTATAATGAAAATTAGAATGCTAACGCCATATAAGACATAGGTAACTAATCCGCCAAATCAAGGCGGCGCATTACACCGTGATATAGATAAATATTTATTCCCAAATATCTTAGCCAATGTAAGATATCTGGAAGCGAAAAAAGCCCAACAAGTTCGTATCTGGTTTCTTGATATCTACACAAAGTCAAAAATATTGACAACGTAATTGAGTCATATACGTTTATTTCTAACCGATATCATTCATTTTTGGCTTGATATCAAGGCAAATGGCAAGTCTTACGTTGCATGATGTTCATGCGTTGTAACGTTTAATCGTTCGAACGTTGAAACGTCTGTTTCGTCGGCACAGTAGAATTGCTTTCCCCGACCGGCCCTGATATGATAGGCGGCAGTTGCAAAAGGTTATTCTTCTCTCACGGGCACAGCATAAGGAGGATTTTATGGACAGGCGTCAGTTCATCAAGGATGTTTTCCTCTGGTCAGCCGGGGC
>JAZDIE010000068.1:0-13366 GCA_043805295.1 Pseudomonadota bacterium | reverse complement strand
AGCGAACACTTTTACTTTTTAAAAAGCGATGGATTCGTAAAAAGTCCAAGCTCAAGGATAAAGCGGATAAAGGGGACGGGTATTGATATATTGATTGACATGGTTAAATTTGCCTACTATTTGTATGCGGTTGTTGTGCTTCTCATACTTATGCTTGTGACTGTTTTGTAGGCGCAATGAGTCTGCGTTTTTCCAATCAGGAGGTTGTCTCTTCAGGACGCGCCAGGGATATGGCGTATTGCCGGTACGTTGCAGGCGCAGGTGTGGCGGCAACGCCCCGGCTTATCCGTGAAGCCATTTCAACATGCACAAATCCAGACGAAGCGCCTCTGCCTGCGTATACAGGATTTATATTCCATGGACGCAGGCCTGACACGCCAAAAGGGCGTATGTCTCAAGGGATTACCTCTATCGGATACATAAATAGCGCCTGTAAATACTCAGGTGAATAGGCTGAAGACCGAAGGCTGTTAGTCAAGATGTTTTTACAAATCCGTCATTTGCTCTTGCGGGCAAATCTTTTCTTAAATGGCGTTACACCCTTTTCAAGCAAGAGGATTATCGGATTTGCTATGTAAATAGTAGAGTAACAGCCAGAGACAAACCCTACAAAAAGCGCAAACGCAAAATCATAGATTATATCCCCTCCAAATACCATCAAGGCAATGACAGAAAGAAGTGCGGTGCCGGAAGTAATGATTGTCCTGCCCAACGTCTCATTGACGCTCCTGTTGATGACTACTTTTAACGTATCTTTATGATGCTTTCTCAGGTTTTCTCTGATCCTGTCGAATATTACGATCGTATCGTTTATGGAATAACCAAGTATAGTTAAAATCGCCGCAATAGTTGAAAGATTAAATTCCTTGCCAGTCAGAGAAAGCGCGCCTACTGTGATTATAGCATCATGGATCAGCGCAACAACAGCGCCCATTGCATATTTTAAGTTAAGGATAGTGAACAGCGTCAAGGTAACAGCCATTGCCACAATAATCAGAATAGTGATAGGCACATGCATAAGCGATAGAAAATAGGTTATCAAAACAAGGGCCGCCGCCACGACAAGACTCACCAGCCATTTAAACTCGAATCGGCCCGATATATAGACTGCCATCAATAATATGGTATAGAAAAGCGCCTTTAGAGCGCGCTCCCTAAGCTCTTTTCCTGCCTTAGGACCAACCATCTCTACCCTGCGTACTTCAACGCTATTCCCTGATTTTATAGACTCAACCTCTTTCTTGATCTTGTCCACAAACTCTTCAAGCGAAACGTCTTCTGGTTGTTTTGCGCGAATCAGGTACTCGTTCCCGCTCCTTTCGCCGAACTGTTGTACAGATGCGGGATTTTCCGAGGAATCAACCGCATTCCTGATCTCACCTGAATCAACAGGCTGAGACGATTTCAGTTGTATTAAAACGCCTCCGGCAAAATCGATCCCATAATTCGGACCCCCTTTTACAATAAGCGAGCCGATACTGATCAGTATCAGCGTAATGGATATGATAAAGGCTATGCGTTGCTTTCCTATAAAATCTATGTTTGTGTTTGGTCTGATTAATTCCATCTTTTCCCCTGTAGATTAGTAATAATCCGATTCCAGCTTTAACGATCAACGGCTAGACGCTTATTTCCTTTACCTTTGCATGATACAATAAATAATCAAACATAATTTTAGTCACCGTAAGGGCTGTAAACAGTGTTGTTATAATGCCAATGCTTAGAGTTACTGCAAACCCCTTGATAGGCCCTGTCCCGAACTGATAAAGTACAAGCCCTGCAATCAACGTTGTAATATTTGCGTCAATAATAGGAAGCGCCCCTTTCTCATACCCTGCCTCCAGGGCTGCGCGGAAAGTCTTCCCCAAACGAAGCTCATCCCGCATCCGTTCGTATATGATGACGTTTGCATCAACCGCCATGCCCATTGTGAGAATAATACCTGCAATACCAGGGAGCGTAAGCGTAGCCTGAAACGCGGCAAGGGCTGCAAGTATAAGAAGCACATTAAATATCAGCGCTATGTTTGCTATGATGCCTGAGACCTTGTAGTAGATTGCCATAAACAATATCACCAGCAACGCGCCCAAGACCGAAGCGAATATTCCGCTTCGAATAGAGTCCTGACCAAGTGAAGGGCCAACCGTGTGCTCCTTTACTTTATGTATAGGCGCAGGGAGCGATCCAGCGCGCAGCACTATTGCAAGGTCATGTGCCTCCTCGGCAGTAAAATTCCCCTCGATACTGGCCCTGCCTCCGGCAATC
The DNA here is from genome assembly GCA_043805295.1 of Pseudomonadota bacterium. Taxonomy (GTDB): domain Bacteria; phylum Desulfobacterota; class Desulfobacteria; order Desulfobacterales. The sequence goes on along the minus strand of JAZDIE010000068.1, from coordinate 11,101 downwards.
TTATCGCGGATTACAGGCGCGGAATGAACTTTATTGTCCAGCACAATAGCGAGTCTTTTCTGGACATTAGCGCCTGTCAAGTCTTCAAATAACTTCGCGCCCTTATGATCAAATTCAATAGCCACATACGGCTCGTTTTTCATTTTATTAGACTGAAACTGCACCCTCGCATCCGTCAGATACTCTCCGGTCAGGAATGTCCTTTTTTTAAGTAGATAGGGCGTCTTCTTTGTCTCTTTATTGGTCACAGGATCGATTTCGGATTTGTATAGTATTTCGTCGCCATCAGGGATCGTCCCTTTTAGCGCTTCTTCCACGCTTTTACCCTCATCAACCAGTTTAAACTCAAGCTGAGCTGTTTTTTGTATAAGCTCGGTCGCCCGCCTGGGGTCTTTTACCCCTGGAAGCTGAATAAGTATGCGGTTTTCAGATGGATTGCTCTGGATTTCAGGCTCACTTACACCAAACTGATCAATCCGGTTGCGGATCGTTTCGGTCGCCTGCTTAACCGCCCTTATCTTGATCTCTTCCATCTCTTGTGGAGTAAAGGCCAATTGATAGGTCAAGCCCGCCTCAACCGAGTCTTGAGATTCTATTGCAAGCAACGGGAAAGAGTCTTTTAATATACTCTCAAAGTCTTGTACTTGTTGGGCGTCAAGTAGGGTCAGATGGAATCTTCCCCCTGTATCAAGAGATTCGGATTCCCTATACTTGATCTTCCCCTTGATAAGCTCCTGTTTGAGTTCCTGCACCACCCGTTCAAGCGCGTTTACAACCGCTTTTTCCGACTCGACCTCAAGCTCAAGGTCCATACCGCCCTTTAGATCAAGACCAAGATTTATCTTTTTTAAAGGGAAAACGTTCGGCCACCATACTGGAACCCCTAATGATGGAATAATCAGCACACATGCTGTTATAAGCACTAAACCAATCAATGCGATTCGCCACGATAATTTGTTCACACGACACTCCCTTTCCTGCTATCAGGACTGTTGTTTCTCTTTTGCATTGGTCTGGGCTGTTGATGACTGGGCCGTATCGCCGACATATGATCTGCTGACCTTGATAAGCACCTTATCCGCAACTTCTAAGGTTACAACAGAATCCGTAATGCCAGCAATCTTTCCATGTATACCGCCTGATGTCATTACATTATCACCTTTTTTCAGATTGGCCAACATCTGACGATGCTGCTTCATCTTTTTCTGCTGCGGCCGGATCAGCAGAAAATAAAAGATGCCAAAGATAACAATCATGAAAACCAGCGAATGAATAGGATCCGCTTGTCCTCCCCCTTGGGCGCCACCCGCGCCCATTGCGTACGCAACACTTGGAAATATCAACAAAATACACCTCCTTTTTTGTAAGGGCGCATTGTAATACACCCCCTACTATTATTCACCTTTTAGTTCCCATATAAGCGTACATGTCCCAGGAATCCCGGTTATAGTCAGACCAACAGAACGTGTGGCCGGAAGTATAAACCGCTCTTTAGATTCCGGCTTGTAAGGAGAAAATCGGACCTGATAGACATCTCTCCACGGTGTTACAAACGGAAAAAATTCCAGTATCAACGGGTCTTTTTTGTCCAGCCTGCGGATCTCGATGGGGTCCATCCTGTCATGCTGGTCGTTGGTCAAATATATCTTCCAGGTAGAATCTTTTTTTTCAAAATCAGATGACAAATCATCCGGGATAAAGGTGGCCATGACAAAATCAATAAACTCTTCCGCTGCCTTTAACTGGTCTTGTTTTAAACTATAACTATCTGTGGATGAAAGCAAATATGTATGAGCGTATTTTTGTGCATATGCCGCTTGATACTCTGACCCGCGAAATGTGGCGGATACAAGTAGCTCAAGGTCAAACTCCCTGTATATCCGGCCTTCCCGCGTCCATTTTTGAATAGCCTTGTCATACAATTTTCCTTTTTTAGGCTTTGAGATTTGAGACGATTGATTTGGCGCTGACACGCATCCGAACAAGACACACAAAAAACATGCGATCATTAACCTAAAAAAAATCTTTTGTATCACTCTCCAAATACCCTTTTAAATATCGTATCTATATATCTCAAGTGATATTCCACGTCAAAGGTTTGCTCAATCTTTTCCCTGCCTAAAAGGTTTTGAATCTCATCGTTGTTCATAAGCAGTGTCTTGAAGTCAGCGCCTTCTTCCCATACCTTCATAGCTTCTTTCTGTACCAGCGCATAGGCAGATTCACGGGATATTCCGGCAATTGCCAGGGCGAGTAATATCTGTTGCGAGAATATCAGACCGTTTGTAAGCCCAAGGTTGCGGCGCATCCTTTCAGGATAGACAATCAAGTTTTTTATCACACCCGTAAAACGGTGCAACATATAATCAAGCAGAATAGTGCTGTCAGGGAGTATGATCCTCTCGACAGACGAATGACTAATGTCACGCTCATGCCATAAGGCTATATTACCCATCGCCGCTTGGGCATTGGCTCTAATTACACGGGCGAGCCCTGATAGGTTTTCGGATGCAATCGGATTCCTCTTGTGAGGCATGGCTGAAGAGCCTTTTTGCCCTTTAGCAAAATACTCCTCTGCCTCCAGCACCTCGGTGCGTTGCAAGTGCCGTATCTCTACAGCCATTTTCTCAATGCTTGAAGCGGTTATGGCAAGCACATTAAGATATTCCGCGTGCCGGTCCCGCTGAATCACCTGGGTAGATGCAGGCTCAGGCCGCAAGCCAAGACGCTCACAAACATATTCCTCTACCTCAGGGGAGATATTTGCAAAAGTACCCACAGCGCCTGATATCATGCCAACGCTGATAATCTCCTTTGCCTGCTCCATCCGCCGCCGGTTTCTCTGCATCTCATCATACCAGACAGCCAGTTTCAAACCAAAAGTTATCGGCTCCGCGTGTATGCCGTGCGAACGACCAATCATGACCGTGTGTTTATGCTCGAACGCCCTTTCTTTTAAGGCATTGAGCAACGAATCGATACCGGAAAGCAGTATGTCCGCCGCCTCTCTAAGGAGCACGGCAACGGCAGTATCCAGCACATCAGAGGAAGTCATTCCAAGATGAAGATACCGGGCATCCGGCCCAACACATTCAGACACGTTTGTCAGAAAAGCGATTACGTCATGCCGGGTGATTGCTTCTATTTCATGCACCCTGTCCACTGAAAAATCAGCTTTTTTGCAAATGTTTTCGATTGCTTCTCCAGGAATCTCGCCTAATTTTGCAAGCGCCTCACACACAAGTATTTCCACTTTCAGCCAATGGCGGTACTTGTTCTCCTCAGTCCAAATATCAGACATTTGTTTGCGGCTATATCGATCAATCATAAAAAATCCCCTTTTGTCTTTACCAAAACAGTTGTTTTACAATCTCTACGGCGCTTTCTATATAAGAAGGAGGCTGTTGCTGTCAATAATACAATGGTTTGACACTATATTTGTATTTTGCTACATACTGCATATACAAAATATCTTTATTTTTTTATAGGTGAACGATGAAATGTCCATACTGTGGGAATGAAGAAATTACCTTCCTGCGAAATACTCCGTGTCTAAAATTTATACCAGGACTTGCTTACTATGATTGCACTCAGTGCGGAGGTAGCCATTCCCGCATTGTTGTTAAGCCTGTGCACTATGTGATTGTAGGACTTGTATCTTTTTTAATTACATTAGGCCTTTCCTGGCTTATGTGGCCAACCGCTAAGCTGCATGATGATACAAAAAAAGAGGTTATTGAAGAAGCAACCGCCCCAAAAGAACCAATAAGCGCCCCTGCAATTGAACCACCAATCACTAACACGCCAGAGGAACAAAAAATACCTCAGAATGATGCTGCAAAAAATGATGCTGCAAAAGAAGTTACAGCAGAAGCAACCGCCCAGGAAGAAACAATAAGTCCCCCTGTGATTGAACCGCTAGTCAACACGCCGGTGGAACAAATACCTCAGGAGGATAATGCAAAAAAAGAAGCTATAGCAGAAGCGATCACCCCGAAAGAAATAATAAGCCCCCCTGCAATTCAATTACCAGAAAGCATGTCAGCGGAACAAAAAATACCTATTGATATTCCAACAAGCATGGAGACTATACCAGAAAAAAACATTCAAGAGGTCTCTCCCAAGCTGTCAGAAACCGCCCCAACACCTTTGCCTGCTCAACAACCCGTTATGCCTGCTATCACCCCTCCCCTGGTCTCTGACAATACATCCAAACCGCCCTTGCCAAAAATCAAGGTGTTAAGTGGCGACGGGAAACTTGCATCTGCGAATAAATTAGCCGCTCAGATAAAAAATATTGGATTCAAAGTTGAATCAATAGATATGGCGCCTCGTTCCAATTTCGGAAAAGTTACCTTATATTATAATAAGGATGTTTTTAAAAAGACTGCCCAGGAAATGGGAGGAAAAATAGGTCGCCCATTTTCCGTCAAAAAACTCTCATGGGCGTCACAGTTTGATATTATTATTGTCACAGGCGAAACAAAGTAGCCTATATAGCCTTGCTGTCGAGAAGAATAGTTACAGGGCCGTCATTAATCAATGAAACCGACATCATTGCTCCAAAACAGCCATGTTTTACTTCTATATTCATAGTCCTGATTCGCCTAATAAAGTCAAAATATAATGTTTCTCCCATTTCAGGCATTGCCGCTTTATCGAACGAAGGTCTCCTCCCTTTTCGGCAATCAGCCATAAGGGTGAATTGAGATACAACAAGCATCTCCCCTTCAATATCAATCAGGGAGTGGTGCATCTTGCCTTGATCATTTTTAAAAATCCTCAGATTGACGATTTTTTCGGCAAGATATGCGCTGTCGTTAGAGTCATCATCCCCTGATACTCCCAACAACACAAGAAGTCCCTTGCCAATAGAAGCAACTATTTCACAATCAACAGAAACAGAACTTTTAGAAACACGCTGAATTACAGCCCGCATATCCTTTCCTTTTAGCTGGATACAAACACACCCCGTCTGCTTCGCAGACACCCCTCTCAAGAGGGGATTTAGGGGTAGGTTATAAACTTGATAGCATAGGAATTCACATTTTTGATAACTTTAGACACTTTAAATTTTAGCTCACTTTAGGCACTTAACGGGTTAACCGATTACGGTTCATACGGGCAGCAACACAGCCAGCGCCGAACCCATTATCAATATTCACAACAGCAACACCTGGAGCGCAACTGTTCAACATGGCAAAAAGAGCGGCAACCCCCCCCAGGCGCACCCCGTATCCAGTACTTGTAGGAACAGCAACAACAGGCGTGTCTACAAGTCCTCCAATAACACTGGGAAGCGCCCCATCCATTCCTGCAACTACTATAATGACTGACGCTTTATGTATAAGGTCTTTATAAGCAAGCAACCGATGAATGCCAGCAACCCCAACATCATATAATGTTTCAACTCTATTCCCCAGTGTGCGGGCAGTGACAACAGCCTCTTCGGCTACAGGGATATCTGAAGTCCCGGCAGTCACCACCAAAATTATCCCCGCCCCTGTTGTCTCTATCGGGTTTGCAGCATATACCACCATACACGGAGATTCATAATATATAGACATGGGGAATTGTTCAGCAATGGCATCGGCTTTGCTTCTATTAACTCTTGTAACTATTATCGGGGCCATTTTTGACACCATCGATTCCATGATGCCTATGATCTGTTGAATGCTCTTTCCTTCTCCAAATATTACCTCGGGAAAACCGCTTCGCAATGATCGATGGTGGTCTACATGGGCGTAAGCAATATCCTGATAGGGAAGATCGCGCAAATCGTCCATCGCCTCTTCTATCCCAATGCGGCCAGATCGAACCGCCTCCAGGATATGTTTAAGTCTTGAAATATCCATAAATTGTTATTTAACAAATTTTAAGCGATTTTGAAACGATTTTAAAAGAAAATCAGGTAGTAGTTCGTCACAACAAGATGCCATTGGCAACAGCCATTATTCTTGACAAGAAATCAGCTTCTTGTTAGAAGTTAAATAAGTCCTCTTTTTTGAAAAGGAGAAAAATAATGAGGCGATTATTATATGCTTTTTTTGTTATAATGCCTTGCCTGTCGTTTACCATGGGCTGCACCTCGATCAAACAGTTTGGACATAATGATAGATTTATTCATAAAAACAATAAGGAATACGCTGGGGAAAATACCCCTGATAATCATACCTCCAAAATAGACCAGGAAAAAAATTCCCATTCTTTTTCAAAGGTTTACGATTCGCAATCCTCTGATGTTATTGACGAATCTACTTCAGCCACCAAAGCAGAAATTGAAGAATCAGACATAGGAGAAACAACAGATTCTGTAACAGATAATCAGGAAGAAGAGGAAAAGTCGGATAGTGAATCTGCCGAATCTCCGCAGGACGTGCTGGACACAGCCCTTTCCATGTGTGAAACCGCTCAAGATCTTTGGTCAGCAGGCAACCTTGATAAGGCGCTTGAAACTTTAGACGATGCCTATTCCCTTACGGTAAGTGTAGACCCTGGCCAGGATTCAAAACTGACCCGAGAGAAAGAAGACCTCCGCTTTACCATCTCAAAGAGGATCATTGAAATCTATTCTTCGCGGCACACTTCCGTAACAGGGTCTTGCAATGAGATACCCCTTACACTGAATGAACATGTCAAAAAAGAAATCAGACTGTTTCAAACAGTTGAACGCAACTTTTTTTTAAAGGCATATGCCCGTTCAGGCAAATACAGAGAAGAGATAGTAAAGGAGCTAAACGATGCAGGACTTCCCGAAGAACTTTCATGGTTACCGCTCATTGAAAGCGGATTCAACCCTGTAGCGCTATCCCGTGCGCGGGCACTGGGCTTGTGGCAGTTTATCCCTTCGACCGGTTATATGTATGGGTTAAAAAGGGACGCATGGGTTGATGAACGGATGGATGCCGCAAAATCCACCAAGGCAGCGATCGCATACTTAAAAGAACTGCACAGTATCTTTGGAGATTGGTCCACTGTCCTGGCCGCCTATAACTGTGGGGAAGGGGCTGTGCTTAGAGTGATACGTTCCCAACAAATCAACTATCTTGACAATTTTTGGGACCTCTACGAAAAACTTCCTAATGAGACCGCGCGATATGTGCCCAGGTTTCTGGCAACTCTTCTAATCATAAACGATCAGGAAAAATACGGCATAGACCTGGGTGAAGCAGAAGCACCGATTGCCAGCGACACAATTACCATACAGCAGCCTATCCATTTAAAATCTCTCTCCCAAGCCTTGGGTTGCCCCTATGAGACATTAACTACTCTAAACCCTGAGCTGCGCTACTCTGCGACCCCGCCTAATCCGTATCCGCTAAGAGTGCCTGCCGGAGAAGGAGAAAGTCTCCTTGCCCAAATAGATAACTTGCCCAAATGGTCTCTACCTCAGCCTACTGCGCCTTCGCGCTCGCATAATACCAGAAAAAGCACTATTGTTTATCATAAAGTAAAAAAAGGGGACACATTACAGCGTGTTGCCGAACGATATGACGTTTCAGTAAAAATTCTTGCAAAGTTTAACGGCCTCAGCCGTAAGCGTGCTATTCATGTCGGCCAGGCGCTGAAGATACCCTTGCCAAAAGATTCGCCCAATAAATCTTTTATTGTAGCTTCTGAAGTAGTTCCCCCTGCTCCCGTTGCTAAAGAATATAAAGTAAAAAGAGGAGACTCACTACACTATATTGCGCAACGATTAAACACCACACCAGAAGCAATCAAGTCACTTAACCGGCTAAAATCTTCACGGCTTTCAATTGGCCAAACGCTCAAAATTCCTTCTCGCGCTATTATGAGGACTTCTGAAAAAGGGAAGACCTCAAAAAAAGGAATGACTGCACAAAAAGGGAAGAAAGAGGTTTACCTTGTACAAAGGGGGGACAACCTTGCAGCAATCGCAAAAAAGCACCAAATGGATCTGGAAAAACTGCTCAACCTAAACAACCTTTCACAAAAGAGCACAATATATCCAGGACAAAGAATATCCGTTGAATAAAAACTCAGTTGTCCGGGCCGTTGTACAGGCCCGGACAATGCCTTCCTTCTACAGCCTTCAGTCTAAATACTTGCATAGTCATGAACTTATGTTCATCCCGACCTCTATAAGGCGAATTTTTAGTCGCATCCATATTAGCTAAACCAGACCTGAAAAAGCAAAACATCCATTATTTCAATATAATAAATGAATGGCGCACAGCTTGCATTATATGCTTCTTATAATAAGTTTTCCTCTGGAGGCTTGGCCATATTTCATGAAAGCGGACAAGTTAACAAGCAGATGTACGCCCTCTGTAAAAAAAATTCGTAAAATCCTGGTGGTAGATGAAGAAACTGGAATAATAAATTCAATCCGTCTTTTCCTGCGATCAGAAGGGTATAAGGTTGTAACAGCACAAGCTGCCGATTATGCGTTAGCTTATCTTACTGCAAGCAACCCGGATAAGCCTGAACTAGTGATTACTGATATTAAAGTCCCTTATAAAAATGGAGTATGGTTTATAGAAAAAATTCGGGAACTATCGCCAACTTCAGACATCCTGGTTATGGTTAACTACGGAGACAGACAGGTGCTGGCCGAGCAGATCGTCAATAAAACAGACGCCTATATCCAAAAACCTTTTACGCCAGGCCAGCTAAAAAAAACTATTTCCCAAATCATAAAAAATAAGAAGAACAGCTTATCAGAAGCCGATATGACTCATGCAAAAACGATGTGATAGATGAAGTGGTATATTGGACATTTCCTATACTTTTAATCGGCAGTATCTCTATGATCGAATTAGTGGCAAAAGCGTTCTCAAATCCATCTAGTTCGTCAACTAATATCCTCGTCTCTTTAAGCAGAATCCCATTCGCATGACAAATCTCTATTACCTTGCTGCGCGTGATCCCAGGTAAAAGGCCGGTCGCAAGCAAAGGTGTGGTTACTATATTATCCTTAACAAAAAACAAATTGGTAATACTCCCCTCTGTAATCTCATTTTTTTCATTAACAAAGACTGAGTCAAAAAAATTTCGCCTGCGCGCCCACTTCAGCGAAGTGATATTTTCAAGGTACGAAGAAGTCTTAAATCTCACAAGCGGAGAACCTGAAAACCGCCTAAAAGGGGCAAGATCAAACATTATCCCTTGTTCCTGAATGGATGAATCCAGCGTCTCTTCATATGAAACAAGGTAGTCTGTCTTTTCTATTGTATCCTCTCCATAAGTCATAAGATTAAGCCTAAGACGGCCATATACGCCTTCAGAAATATTTTTGAGCGCAGAAGATATCGCATCTCTTGCTAAGGCTGGAGAAAAAGGAATGTCAAAAAAACAACACCCTGACGACATGCGATCCAGATGCTCTTTGACGAAGTATATCTTTCTGCCTGGATAAACCTTAAAGGTCTCAAATAACCCCTCTCCATAATATAACGTTCGGTTTTTCATGACTCTATCCCCAACGCCATCATGATTGCCTTTGCCTTTACAAGACTTTCCTCATATTCTTTTTCCGGATCCGAATCTGCGACTATCCCGCCTCCCACACCAAAAACCCCTTGTGAATGAGCGAGTTCAAGTGTGCGGATCGCTACATTGAATACCATACGGTCGTTCCAGATATAGCCTATCATCCCGCAATAAACACCCCTTGCGTTCGGCTCCAGACCATAGATTATCTCCATGGCCCGCTTCTTGGGCGTGCCTGTGACAGAACCAGGCGGGAACACATCTCTAATAATATCCGAATATTTAGTCCTGGATTGAATCGCCCCTTCAACATGCGACACCATTTGATATACAGTAGTATATTGCTCTATATCGTACAACTTAGGCACTTGTATCGAACCAAACCTACAAAACCGGCCAAGGTCGTTTCTCATTAGGTCCACAATCATGATATTTTCAGCCTGTTCTTTGCTGCTTTCAATAAGCTCCTGCCTCAGTTTCAGATCCAGAATCGGGTCGGAAGAGCGTTTGCGGGTGCCTTTCATTGGCTTGCTAAGTATCTTCCCCTCCTGAACCCTTATAAAAAGCTCTGGACTTCCTGATATCACAACCCCTGAACCTGTATTGATAAACGCGCCATAAGCAACAGGCTGGATATCTCTAAGCTGTAAATAAAGCAGATACGGATCTGTTTTTTCCAACTCAAAATAAAAACGCTGAGTGTAGTTGATCTGGTAGACATCTCCTTCAGAGATAAATTTAAGCGCCTTATTTATATTGTCTATGTACTCCTCTTTTGTCTGGTTTGTCCCTGTTATCTTTCCTGCTGGCACAACGATATCTTTTCCATTATCCGCTGGCGTTATTATCTCAAAAGGATCTCCAACATATGACCAAGCATGTGCAAGATGGTCAAAAACCATAAAAGACGGATATACCGCAAGATATATATGAGGGCTGGAAAAATCTTTGGGTCCAGGTCTGGGGATATCTTCAATCCACTGGCATGCCTCATACCCAATATAGCCTGCCAAGAGATTATCCTCACGATAGTCGTCAATGAAATCAAAGAATTCCTGGCTATTCAAGGTATGGATGTCACCCTTAAAAATCTTCTCAGGCTTACATGCCATGAAAGAATATCTCTCGTGTGCCGAGGGGGACTGAGTTTCAAGGAGAAGTGAGCCAGTACATGAGGAAAGCGACTGAAACGCCTTATGCGGCTCTAAAAATAATTTGATAGGCTTTTGTTTCACCTTCTTCCAAAATCATCTTCCAGGCGTTCAATATCATCCTCGCCAAAGTAGTCTCCGGTTTGGACTTCGATAAAAACCAGGTTGTCTTTTCCTCTGTTTTCAATCCTATGAATAACGCTCTTGGGGATATCAATAGAATCGCCTTTTTTTAAAGCAACTTCAGAGGTATCCTTGATAGCCACACCTGACCCTTCTATTATTGCCAATGCTCGCTTCTCTGCTTATAGCGCTGAAGAGATAGCCTTTTGCCAGGATATACGCTGATCCGCTTTACCTTGTGATCCGGCTGATCAGCCAATATTTCATAAAATCCCCACGGACGACGTGTGCCTTGATCAGTCATAATTTTATGCCATATCATAAAACCAAATACCTTGTCATAAAAAAACCGCTAATTGAGGCAATGCCCCGTT
>JAZDIE010000067.1:0-2766 GCA_043805295.1 Pseudomonadota bacterium | reverse complement strand
GTTTTAGGCGACGATGTTTTGATTGGAGAGGTTCTCTTTACCAGTGGGCAGACACATGCGCGTATGCTAATGTCCACTCTGGATACGCTTCTGAACATGACTGGTATAAAACTGGTTGATATTGATGGCTTTGCGGTAGGCATTGGTCCAGGGAGCTTTACAGGTCTACGCATAGGTTTGAGTGCTGTTAAGGGACTGGCATTTGCGCTTGGGAAGCCTGTTGCGGCTGTAAAATCCCTTGATGCCCTGGCTGTTCAATTTCCGTGCGTAGACAATATGCTTGTCTCATCGATTTTGAACGCGCGCAAAGGAGAGGTGTACGCCGCCTTGTATAGATCAACGCCAGATGACAGGGCAAGTCAGGCATTGACCAAAACACCTTATATGAAGCGAGTAAGTAATTACATGGTTATTACTCCTGCTGAATTGGCGTCTTCCATTAAAGAGCCATGTCTTTTTGTTGGCGATGGGATAGAGGCGTATGGAGATATTATCAAGGAACACGCAAAAGAATTTGCAGTTTTTGCCCCAGGGTTTACGAATATTATTCGCGCGTCTGTGATTGCATCACTTGGTATGAGATTAATTAAAACCGGCAGGCAAGATGATGCTGTAAGGCTTGTCCCTTTTTATATTCGGCCATCGGATGCGGAAGTAAAAAAGGGGACGGATTTGTAAGAGGCTTTCGTTTACTTTACTTCTTGTTTTGAGGACGATAACTTTCCGGCATTAATTTTTGCTGTCATAAATTCGTCACTGCTTAGCATTGGCTTCTCCTGCAAAGGCATTGTTTGGGACATTTCTTTCATTTGTATCGCCCTTTGTTCGCTAGGAGGATGTGTTGTAAATGCGTCTTCAAATGCCTTTGCAATGGGCAATCCTCTTGATTTACGTTCCTTTTCCATTTTTAAAAGTTTATCATAAAATTTCCCCACTTCGTCTTTTGCATAACCAGCCTTAGTTGCAACTCTGAAGCCTATACGGTCGGCCTCCATCTCGTCTTCTCTGGAGTTGGCCATGAATCGGTATTTTTGAATCAGCAGCGCGCCGCCTGCTCCAACCGCCGCGCCTATGGCAGCGGCCTTTGCCAGGCATTCTTTGTCCCCGTCCGGACAGTTTGCTTTTCCCGCGCCATACCCTACGACTCCGCCGAGTATCCCGCCAGCTACGGTAATAAGCAGGTTTTTTGTCTGATTCTTTTGCTCCATGTCAATCCGCTCCGCAGTATGCCTCGACATAACGTGCCCGACCTCATGTCCTATCACACCTGCAAGCTCAGCCTCGCTTTCTGCCATACTAATTAGAGGCGCAGTGACGAAAATAGTGCCGGCTGGCAGCGCAAAGGCGTTTACATACTCGACATCCACAACAGTGAAAGTATAGTGGTACGGATTTCTTTCCAGATTGCTGGCTGTGACTAGTTTTTTGCCAAGGCTGTCCACATAAGCTTGAAGTTCAGGATTTTGCGCTGGTGGATAATCCTTTTTTAAGTTAGGCAGTATCTCCTCGGTCATTTTTTTTTCGTCAACAACAGTTATATTGGTCTCCTGGCCAGTATTATCGCCTTCTCTCATTCTGTCCCCTGTTGTTGCGCAGCCCGCAAGAAATACAGAAAGCCAAACCAGGCCAGCTAGCATAAGACTTAGTCGTGTTGAATGTTTCAGCTTTAAAAAAAACATAATTTTCACCTCGTTTTTAGAACCTTGCGTTGTCCTTTAATTACGACTTTTTTAATCGCTGGAAAGTGCAGAACATCGCTTGATTTCCGTTTTATACACTCTATCCTTGAAATTTTTGAAAATATCTGGAAACTGCTGTTCAAGCGCCTCAACACCTAAAAACGACTCTGCAAGCTGAAATGTCCATGTCTTTTCTGCGTACTTCCTATCGAAAAACGAGGCCCCTGAGAATTCCCTGGCGTTGATTTTTAGTTGCCCCAGATCGACCAGCCTTCCCGGAGGGACATCAAAGCAGAATATGTCTTTTTTGCCGTGCTGCGCAGAATGACTTGTCTTGTTCAGCCATTCATACCCTCCTAAAAATCCAACATCGTCACCAATAGACGACTCTGGCATATATCCATACTCATCAGTTGAAAGAGTATATTTACCGGGGGGAAGGACTCTGCAAATGTAATATGAAGCAGCCGACTCATCTTCTAACTTAATAACCTTTCGTTCACTTTTAGGGGAAATTGTAGTCTCTCCAAGGAATATAGATGGACAGTTATGATACAGCTCAACCACCTGCATAACTACAATTGATTCTTCAGTTCCTATTTGTGTGGTATCAATAACTTCGATTCCATTTATAGTAGCGCAGCCTGTTGCAACAAAAAAAGCTGTTAATAAAGCGATACACAATTTTATGTTCATATTTAAACCCTCCTTAAAATTTTTTTCTAATCAGCGCTAAGGTGATTACGGCAAACGCAAATACCATTATTCCGTTTATAATAAATGTCAAACCATAGCCGCCAATAGAATTCAAGTACCCGGACATATAAGCCCATAAAAAAATAGCTGTTGTTCTGGTACAAAAGATAATTCCTGAGTTGCCGCCAATCCTTTGAACAGGGAAGAACAAAGAGGTCAGGACATCCATTTCGAGTATAGCCAGCATATCTCCAATCGTATGCGCCAGTCTTATTAGTAATACCCCTGTAAATGATTTTGCATATGCTGTAAAAAACTGAAAAACGCTTGATATAAGCAGGCCTGTTGCAAAAAAAATAAGCGCCTTATGGTTTTTTTTATCAAGTATTTT
>JAZDIE010000066.1:0-2450 GCA_043805295.1 Pseudomonadota bacterium | reverse complement strand
TACAGGGTCTAGCAGGTGTGCAGGGAGCTAAAGGCGACAAAGGAGACCAAGGTGTTCAAGGTCTACAAGGCCTGCAGGGCTTACAAGGACTACAGGGTGTTCAAGGGCCAGCTGGTCCACAGGGGCCACAAGGCCTGCAAGGCGGCGGATTATATACGGCAAAAAATGTATTGGTTCCACGAACCGCAACTTCTGCACAAATAACTGTTAACAATAATTCAGTTGTATCCAGCACTCAAGATATTACGTGCGCTAATGTTAATAATATAGCAATTTCAGGGGGGTGCACAATCAACGCTATAAGCTCTAACGATAGACGATTCAATACTGTTATAGTTAATAACTCCCCAATGAATTGGAATAGTGGAGTAACCGCAGCTGGTTGGCGTTGTCAGACAAGGGCTACAAATAATGGCGCAGGAAATGGAGTAACTTTTACTATTACTGCAACTATTTATTGCATAGTACCTTAGTCTTTATAATGGATAAGCCGGCCGTGAAGCACCTGGGGTTCGGTGCTGAATTGCCGGCTTATCCATTCTATATATTTCAGAATAGTACTTTGGTTATTCTCTCGATGGCCCAGTCAATATCTTCTTGCTTAATCACAAGTGGAGGGGCAAAGCGAATAGTTGTTTCATGAGTCTCTTTGGCAAGAACACCGTTATCCTTTAGAGCCAAGGTATATTTACGAGCATTCCCCGCCTCTTTTTTAAGTTCTATCGCCATAAGCAAACCCATACCACGAACCTCTTTTACCAAAGGCGACTTAATCGCTTGGAGCTTTTCGATAAAATATCTTCCCATCTCCGTAGCATGTTCAGATAATTTTTCATCCACAATGACATCAAGCGCCGCAGAGGCAATAGCGCAGGCGAGCGGATTTCCGCCAAATGTCGATCCATGGTTTCCCGGTTCAAACGCCACCATCATTATATCATCGTCCGCTACGATTGCTGACACGGGATAGAGGCCACCACCAAGGGCTTTACCAATAATAACAATGTCCGGTCTCACGCCTTCATGCTGATGGCAGAAAAACTTTCCGGTCCTACCAAGACCTGTTTGAATTTCATCAGCGACGAGCAGCACATTATATTTTTTCGTAATCTCACCGCACTTCTTCAAATAACCCTTTGGTGGAACTACAACACCAGCCTCTCCCTGAATTGGTTCTACCAAAAATGCGACCGTATTAGATGTAATAGCATTTTCCAATGCAGCTGAATCACCATAAGGAATAATTTTAAAGCCGGGCGTAAATGGTCCAAAACCACCATAAGACAATGGGTCGGTTGAAAAGCCAACGATGGTCGTAGTCCTGCCATGAAAATTATTTTCACAGACAATTATCTCTGCCTTGCCTTCGGGGACCTTTTTTACTTTATATCCCCACCTGCGTGCCGCCTTGATAGCTGTTTCAACACCTTCTGCCCCAGTATTCATCGGAAGCGCCTTGTCATAACCTGCTAATTTTGTAAGTTTTGCTAGGAATGGGCCCATCTGGTCATTGTGAAAAGCCCTCGATGTAAGTGTTAGTACATCCAGTTGCTTTTTGGCCGCCTCAATAATTTTAGGATGTCTATGTCCCTGATTGACGGCAGAGTACGCCGACAGCATGTCGATATATTTTTTACCTTCGACATCCCAGACCCAAACTCCTTCGCTCTTCACAATGACAACCGGGATAGGATGATAGTTATGTGCACTGACCCTTTCTACTTCATTGATATAATCTTGAGGTGTTTTTGGCATTTTTATCTCCTAAATATATTTTTTACCACGAACCATAAGTTCTCTTTTCTCTCGCGCATACGACGAAGAGAGTAAGGAAGCCATGCGCTGCCATATGGGATATAGACACGAACGCGCCAGCCATCTTTGACAAGCTGTCGTTGAAGATCACGGCGAATTCCATATAACATCTGGAACTCAACTTTACTGCGTTCGATTCCATAACGTTCGATAAATGTCTTAACTTTATTAATCAACGTTTCATCGTGTGTTGCAATACCATGAGGGAACGAACTCCCAAGCAGGCGATTCATCAACGTCTCATATTGTTTATCCACATCTCGTTTATCTGGCAATGCAATATCGGTATGTTCTTTATATGCACCTTTGCAAAGTCTGATCCCTATATGATTATCCAACAAATTCTCGACATCCTTTGGAGATCTGCGAAGCATGGCTTGAATCACTGTACCAACATTCTTGTAGATGCCATGCCAACGTTTGACCATATCCAAAGTCTTTTGGGTATATGGCGAACCTTCCATGTCAACACGAACGAATCCATCTATCTTTCCGGCCGTCACCAATATCTTGGCAACATTGTCAAAACAGAGTTCATCAGATATCTCCAATCCCAACTGTGTCAGTTTCAAAGACATGTTGGTTTCAAGGCCCCGTTCATTTAAAAGATTTAATACCCGGCAATATTCATCGGC
>JAZDIE010000065.1:0-6428 GCA_043805295.1 Pseudomonadota bacterium | reverse complement strand
ATATTCGATGAAATCAGCCGTCATATAAAGACGGTCAAACTGCGGGGAATCCCCGTCCTCAGCATCAGCGCCCCAAACCTTATCCTCCAGGGCGTCAAACCGGGTAGTAACGCTTAGCGTATCAGTAGCTTTAAATACTGTCTCCAACTCAAAGGACATATTCATAAAATCCTGGAACTGGCCATCGCTTTCTTCTATGTCGTTTAAGTCCTGGTTAGTCATTAAAAACCCCTGGACTTCATAACTTCCGCTAAATTCAACTTCAGTCGCCATTGCAGGGATTCCAATCGCAAGGGCAATTCCTAATGCAACAGCTAAAACGCTTAATTTCTTCATCGTGTTTCCTCCTTTTGATGACTTAATTTTGTCTTGAAATATTGCAAAAAATTAAAAATTACTGCCCGGCCCCACCTCCTTTATATTAAGGCTGAAGACAGTCTTCAGTCTATCTGCCTTTTTTATTCTTGATTATAACCTTAAACCGATTTTGTCAAGGGATTATGAGTAGATGAGTGCAACATGGGAAGCGGCAGATTATCAACAAAGGTTATTGTGCGCGGAATTTTGTACGGCGCAAGATAGATCTTTAGAAATTTTATTATCTCCTGCTCACGAGTGCCGTTGCCAGACTTCTTAACCACAAATGCATGGGCAAGTTCGCTGTTCATAAGATCAGGCCTTCCAAAAACAACCGCGTCTTCTACATCAGGATACATCCTAATAACCTTCTCCACCTCTTTTGGATATATATTCAGACCATTTGTTATGATCATCTCTTTTGTTCTTCCAGTAAGAAACAAGAAACCGTCTTCATCAAGATATCCAATATCGCCGGTGTCAAGCCAGCCTTTATTCAGAACTGTGCTGGTCGCTTCTGGTTTTTTGAAATACCCAAGCATTAAATTGGGGCCGCTCACCATTACCTCGCCGATCTCGCTTGTTTTGCATTCTACGCCTGAATTGTCAAGTATCTTAATAGCGCATCCTGGTATTGGAAGTCCCACTGATCCATTTTTAATCTCTTTGGTGCTCATACGGTTTGAGGTTACAATAGGCGCCGCCTCTGTCAAACCATAGCCGTCCAGGATGCAAATTCCAAAGCGTTCTTGGAACCTGGGCACCATGTCAAGCGGGGCAGCGCACCCGCCAGAGTAAAATAGCCTGACTGAACTCAAGTCATATTTCCTGGCGTTTCCATTCTCGAGCATAGTTAGATACATCAATGGAACACCTCCCATATAGGTAATGCGGTATTTTTCAAGGAGTTCAGGAAACCGCTCTTTTTCATAACGTTCGACCAAGGCTATGCTGCCGCCGTACTTCATCATACTCAGCATATTCAAGGTGGCTCCAAATGCGTGAAATAACGGAATTACAGCCAAAGACCGGTCTTCCGAATCGATCCCTTCAAATGCGCGTATGGCCTCAGCATTACCAATAAGGTTGTGGTGGCTTAAGAGAGCACCAAGAGGGAAGCCTTGCATGGCAGATGTATAGATAATCACAGCAGGATCAGATGGCGCAACATCGACCGCAGGCATTGGCTGCGCCGAAGCTATGAGCTGTTCAAAAGAATCGGATTTCCCATCGCAAACAATAATGGTATGCGCAGGCACTTTTCCCTTAAGCTCTTCCCAGAGATGCGCCTTGCGTGAGCAAGTAATAAAAATTTTAGCCCCAGAGTCGTTAAGATAATAATTAAGTTCATATGCTGTCGCGGACGGATTAAGTGTCACCGCCACTCCGCCTGCGTGGATAACCGCAAAATAAGCCACAACAAATTCCGGACGATTTGGAAGAGCGATCGCGACCCGATCCCCTTTTTCCATACCGCGCTGTTGCAACACAGAGGCAAGCCTTGCTATCTGAGTTGCAAGCTCTGAGTAGGTTATCTCGTAATCGTTCGCAAGCAAGGCGATCTTGTCAGGAAACCGGTTTGAAGATTTTTCTATTATTTGACTTAGGTTCATATCAATCTCTTAAAGAAGGGAGTTACAATACATGTTTGAAATATCTTTTGCAAGCCATTCTTTATTTACGTCAATGGCATAAGTTTGGCGGAAGTGCATGGGAATCGAACCCACCCGGGACGGTGTTAGCGCCCCACACCGGATTTGAAGTCCGGGAGCCCCACCAGTGAGCTATCCACTTCCATATACTGTCAAACTCTCTTCAGAAACTCTATCATCAGCCGCACCCCAACGCCAGTCCCATGTTTTGGGATATAATGCCGGTCTTTTTCCAGCCAGGAAACTCCGGCGATATCCAGGTGAAGCCACGGTATCCCTTCCACAAACTTTTCAAGAAAGGCCGCCGCAATAATAGACCCGCCCTCTCTGCCGCCAGCGTTGTTCATATCCGCAATATCTGATTTTAACCGATCCCTGAATTCATCGTATATAGGGAGCTTCCATACCCTCTCATAAGTTGCTTCGCCCGCCTCGTATATCTTTTCATATAAATGATCCTCGTTTGTCATAGCGCCTATCAATATATCAGCAAGCGTTATAGTCATAGCGCCGGTCAAAGTGGCAAAATCAACTATCCGTGTTGGTTTTATCTTTCTTACCGCATAGGTAATGGCATCGGCCAAAATAAGGCGGCCTTCGGCGTCCGTGTTCCCTATCTCCACAGTTTTTCCAGACATTGAGCGATACACGTCTCCTGGCTTGTATGCATTGCTTCCAATCATATTTTCAGTGGCAGGAACCACTGCCGCCAGGTTGGTCTTGAGCTTAAGTCCTGCTGCGGCGCTTATTACATTAAGCGCAATTGCCGCGCCGGCCATATCCTCCCGCATAGTTTCAATAAATTTGGTCGGCTTGAGATTATACCCTCCAGAATCAAATGTAATTCCTTTTCCTATAACAGCCGTTAGGTCTTTGCTCTTAGGATTTCCATGGTATTCCAGCACAATAAGCCTCGGTTCTTTTGCAGAGCCTCTATTTACCGCAAGCAAAAGTCCCATGCCAAGTTTTTCAATATCTTTTTTGCCTAGCAGAGTACACCTCAGACCGTGTATCTTAGCAATAGCCTTGGCCTGATCCGCAAGGTATTCAGGAGAAACCACATCCGCAGAATCGTTTTGCAAATCGCGTGTGGCAATTACCGCGTCTGCTATAACCCTCTTTTCACGGACAGCGTCTTTTGCTTTTTTAGGCATAGCCCCTATAAAGGAAATAGATTCAATAGGCTGATACTTTTCTTCTTTTTTTTCATATGATTTATACTTGTCAAAGGAATAATCCGTCAGAAACACTCCTTCTGCCACAGCTCCTGCCATGTCTTCAGGCTGCATATTCTCAAGAATTGGCATAACAAGGTGCGCCTTGGCTATCTTCATAGACAAAAGTTTCCTGGCAAGGGCGGAATATGCCTCCCTTATCGACTCGCAGTTTACATCTTTGGTCTTCCCCAGGCCTACAACAGCTATCCGTTTCAGGGAATTACCACCCGCCGGATACACTAAAACGACTTCCCCCTTTTTCCCCTTAATATCTCCAAGCGCAATCATGGATTCAACTGCCTGCTTAAAATCTCCTTCCAGTAATAAATTCTTTTGATCCTCATAAATAGGGAGAGCCAACACCTCACCTTTTTTAGCATCCTCTAATCCGCAAAAATTTATCTTCATAACTAATTATCCATCTCCTTTCCCCCTATTTTTTGCCATTTGACAACTATTTGAACTTCATCTGGACTGCCACCAGACGACACCGATTCTCGCGATACAACTCCGCTTATGCTCTTGGTAAGCCGGTCTTCTCCGCCCTCATCCGACAACCGCGCTGTAGCGGATATCCAAAAAACATTACTCTTTGTGGCAACAAGATCTTGCGGAATAGTTATGCCGCTTGTTCTTAAAATTTCTGTAAACCAAGTAATATTTTGTAGTTCTTCTTCCTTTGACGGATCTCGTCTGGATTCGTTTATATCCCCTAGAAGATCAGCCACCTTATCGTCTTCCGCCAATGCCCTAAGGACAATATCATCTGCTGTATTGACGTTTATTTCACCAGGCGCATTTTGTTCACAATATGGACTCAGATACTTTGAAATTTCATTAAAGGTGGTCAGGGGGATCTCAGAAAACCCTTTTACCTTACGAAGCGAGGATATTGTTTCTACAGGAGCATTATTGCACTTATACGGCGGATCAAGTCCTTTATAATAAGAATCCTCAGCCCCTTTAGTAGCGCCAAAGGTATATTCATTATCATCCTGATCAATCCAATCTATAAGGCTTGCCACCATTTCCTTTGCGTCATCTTCGTCAATATTGAACTCTGGGAGCATTAAAAACTGAACAAGCAGGTCTCGTTGCGCCTCTTTTACCGAGGGGGGGGGGGCCGCCTCCCCCTCCTGCTGCGGATGCGTTGGCACCAATGCGTTTACCTGTATCTTGCCGGAATAATCTACAATCTTGACCTCAAGCTTGACATCTCCTAAATCAGTAAGCTGGCTTAACTCATTCGCCAATAGTTCTTTGTCCGACCATTTCTCGTTCAGCGTGTCTCGTTGCCCTGTGTCTTGAGCCTCTTGTTTAAGCAATGCCATGGCAAAGTTGAATCCTGATTTTGCGGCAAACCTAAGCATAGTATTATCCCGAATATTAGCCGCAGCCACCAGGTCAGAGCGCATACGCCTGTTAAAATCAAGGGTTACCACAATGATAACTGACACCATCATCAATGTTAGAATAAGAGCAACGCCTGCGTCTCGCTTTGAGCTGTGCCTTGTGCTGCTCTGCATATTTAGCATCATCTAATAAATATCTATTGTTTCATGCCTGCTGGTATTGTCACGCTGGTTAAAAAAACATGCGGCGCGTCAGGATTTGAGGGGTTTATGAACGAAAGCCTTATAGTGACCGATGCCGGAACCTTGTATTCAAAAGTATCTGACCGCGAATCCCATGTCTTATTTTCGTCTCCTTTGATATTAAAAAATATAATCTGCGCATCTGCCAGTCTTTCGCAAAGCACAGGACCTTGGCTCTTCCCTGTCTCAAGGGCTTCTGAAGGATTAGGTTCATCGCTCCGGCATATGCCAAACCCAGCGTCTTCATCTCCGGGTTTAACCGAATAGGCGATCCTCGCAACCATATCCCTGCCAGCAGTGCCGCTAAATGCAAGGTGAGATGTAGAAGTAAACACCATTTTAGGGGTGCCCCCCCCTGCCACATCTCCTTCTGTTGCAATAAATCCATACGGAGAATCATTAGCCACAGTGCTGTTATAGCCCTCAGGCAAGTATACCCCTTCTAAGTCCTCAACTATTCTCTCCATAGCGACTCTAGCCATTGCATATATCTCTGTTTCTCCTGTTGTGGAATTAACTATACTAAACGTGCTGCTATATGCCCCGTAGATAGTTGGTATTACAATCCCCAGGATAACAAAAGCGAGTAATACCTCCAGTAATGTAAAACCTCTGTTCATTAATTTGTTTTATATCTATACAAAACAATAGGATAACTGCGACTTAGGGCGCCAGACTCCCACGTGACAACAAGTTCCACCTTTTCGAGATCCTTAAGGGAGATGTCGTCAGAGGTTTTGACTTCCCACCGGTAATCAGAAAACGCTTCGCCAAAGTCGCCGGACATTGAATTGACCCCTTCTCGCTCTATCTCGGCCATCTTGCTTTGCGCTAAAAAAGACGCGGTTGTTGCAAGCCGGGCATCATTTGCCATGGATATGGCCTGCCCCTGTGACCGGAAAACCGCCACCAAGGCTATAGACAGAATGGCCATGGCGGCCATTACTTCAAGAAGACTAAACCCTTTTTTGATGGCTTTGTAAAAAACCCTTTGTGCTGATTTTTTTTCTGATCGCGGAAAAAGCAGACTGACAGATTCGTAAAAAGCTCCAGGTGCAAGGCGCACGAGTCGAGAAAGGACGAGGCGTACTTCCTGTACGTTGAGTCCTTTCTCGACGAAGTACAACGCAGCAGATGGGCTTTTTATGAATCCGTCAAGTTTCATGATTTAAATTCTATATACTCCTCATCCACCTTAACCATTGGAAGAAATGTTCCAACTGATAAAGTAAATACTTTATCCGAGTCGTCCTTTATATGGATAATCGCTTCGTCTGCGTACGCCTGAGGGGAAAACCGGATAGAGACGCCCGCTACTGCGACCTTATCGTCTCTGGTCTGAACATCCACAAACTCAACGCCTTGGGGCAGCCGAACCCTGTTTACCTTTGCAGCCTCTTCTTCACTCATTCCAAAGGTTGTTATCCAGTAGGTTTCAGAGTCAACGTCTATATGCAATTGGTATTCTTTATTCTCCCTAACAGCAATAGCCCTTAACTCTTCTAAAATACCCGATAGCTTGCGCACAGTGGATTTCAGGCTGCTTGAAAAAAGGGAGTAGCTTAAAAAAAGAACAAAAAACACCACAAAAAAACCCAAAACAACAA
>JAZDIE010000064.1:0-8500 GCA_043805295.1 Pseudomonadota bacterium | reverse complement strand
AATGCGCCGGATAACGAAAAAGAGGCCAAACTAAAACGGGCGAACAGGTTTGTAAAGAAACTTAGTCCTAAGTTTGCCGAGATTCAGAAGTATGCGTTTGATACGACAAAAGTATTAAGGGATTCTGAAGAGGCATGTATTGTAAATATGCTTGATTCGGCTAATGGTCTTTCAGCGGTGCTTGCAAAACTTGAAGGTCTGGTTGATAAAGAAATTATGACTGCACGGAAAGAGGCAGGGGCAATGGAGGCAACATCCAAAAAGTTAATGATTGCCATAACTATTCTAGGCTTTGCCCTTGCCATGATCGCTGGCATATTTATCACGAGATCAATTACCAGGCCGGTCAGGCAGGTTGTTAAGGAATTAACCGTGAGTTCAGACGAGGTGTCGTCTGCTTCTGCTCAAGTGGCATCTGCAAGCCAGTCATTGGCAGAGGGGGCCTCGGAACAGGCGTCATCAGTGGAAGAAAGCTCGTCAGCCCTTGAGGAGCTTGCGGCCACCACCAGACGTAACGCGGATAACGCCCACGAGGCGGATAAATTAATGATTAACGTAAACCAGGTGGTTGCTAAGGCGGATGATTCCATGAAAAAGGTCATTGGCTCAATGGACGCGATATCCCAGGCGTCTGAGGAAACCTCTAAGATTATCAAGACCATTGATGAAATAGCCTTTCAGACAAATTTGCTGGCGCTTAATGCGGCTGTCGAGGCAGCCAGGGCAGGCGAGGCAGGGGCGGGGTTTGCCGTGGTGGCCGATGAAGTGAGAAATCTTGCTTTGCGCGCGGCGGAAGCGGCCAAGAATACCGCAAGGCTCATTGAAGGCACGGTAAAGAGGGTCAAAGAAGGGTCAGAGCTTGTCAGGCATACAAATGAGGCATTCAGGGAAGTGGCGGAAAGCTCAGACAAGGTCGGCTCTTTAATTGCAGAGATCGCTGAGGCATCCAAAGAACAGGCCGCCGGCTTAGACCAGGTAAGCAAGGGAGTATCGGAGATGGAGAAGGTAACTCAATCAAATGTCGCGAGCGCTGAAGAGTCTGCCAGCTCTTCTGAGGAGATGAGCGCTCAGGCTGAACAAGTAAAGGATGTGATAAGAAACCTGGTGGAAGTAGTGGAAGGGAGTGGCGGGGGCTTAGAGAAGAAAAATCAAAAAAGACCCTCGAATAGATCGGCTAATGCGATTGATAGTACAACTAAAACAATAGCGCCCAGAGGCTCTCATAGCACCAGGGATTTAGATATTAAAACCTTAGGAGGAGATGACGTTATTTTTTAACCGCCTCATTTTGAGTTTGACAGTACGGTTATGGGTATAGTAAGAAATAAAGTAATGCGGTGTTGAAACGCCGCCGTGCTTATACACGAGTATAAAATTTAACTGACATCCTCAATAAGTTCTGAACGGATGCAAACTTTTAAGACCATGAAGGTGCGACCTTCCCTGAAGGGAAGGTGTAAGCTTTCGTGGTTTTTTATTTAGGGGGCAGGTATGCAAAACAAAATGGTATGTTCTGTTTTTAAGAAATTGGCAATGCTCTGTTTACTTTTGACTCCTGTATCTGTTTATGCCCACTTTGGCGCAATAATACCATCGGATGACATGGTAGGCCTATCAGAAGAAAAACAACTTGCTATTAAGGTTATGTTTATTCATCCCATGGAGATGGAATATATGAACATGGCGCAACCCGTGCAATTTGGGGTTTTGACGGACGGTAAAAAACAAGATCTTTTGAAAGGACTAAAGGAATCAAAGGTCGGCGATGGTTCGATTTGGCAAACAATATATAATGTGAAGAGGCCTGGGGATATTATATTCTATATGGAACCGCAGGCATACTGGGAGCCTGCTGAGGATTGTTTTATTACTCATTACACCAAGGTGATTGTTAACGCCCTTGGCATGGAAAAGGGGTGGGATGATGAAGTAGGCATGAAGGCTGAAATCATTCCCCTTACAAGACCGTATGGTTTATGGGCTGGGAATATATTCCAGGGGGTTGTAAAAGTGGATGGCAAACCCATGCCATATGTAGAGGTAGAAGTTGAATACTACAATGAAGAACGTAAAATAAGCTGTCCCGCAGACCCATTGATCACTCAGGTGGTAAAGGCTGATCAGAACGGTGTTTTCTCTTATGTTATGCCTAAAGCGGGATGGTGGGGATTTGCCGCTTTGACTCAGTCTAAAGATACTATCTCCTACGATGGAAATCAAAAGCCGGTTGAGATAGGCGCGGTTTTGTGGGTTAAAACACACGACATGAAATAGGATGGCTTTATAAAAAGTCCAAAAGCTTGCGTTGCGCTTCTGTGATAGACCACAGACGATAGACGACAGACCACGGTCTATGGTCCATCGTCTGTGGTCCATAAGGCGTTAGAGGGAGTGATATTATGCATATATCAGAAGGAGTATTGTCTTCTCCGGTTCTTATGGCAGGCGCGGTGGGGTGCGTTGCAGGGCTTGGAATTGGACTGAGAAGGCTTGAGGCTGAGCAGATACCTATGGTGGCGTTGCTCTCTTCCACTTTTTTTCTTGCGTCTTTGATTCATGTCCCTGTTGGACCGACTAGCGTACATCTTATTTTGAATGGTTTTTGTGGTCTGCTGCTTGGCTGGTATGCATTTCCGGCTATATTTATAGGTGTGGCTTTGCATGCCATGTTGTTTCAATTTGGAGGGTTCACTACTCTTGGGGTAAACACGTGTACAATGGCTGTGCCTGCTGTGGCGTGTGGATTTTTATTTCATAGTATGGTTATGAGCGAAAAGAGGATTATACAGGTTGTATCCGCCTTCGCATGTGGAGCGTGTCCTGTGTTGTTGAGCGCTCTGATGGTGGCATGTGCCCTGGTTACAACCGGAGAGGCGTTTACTGAAGTTGCATATGTTGCGGTTTTAGCCCATCTTCCTGTTATGGTTATCGAGGGGTTTATATCTCTAACTTGTGTCTGTTTCTTAAGAAAAGTAAGGCCAAAGATATTGGAGGCGGCGTATGCAAGTTGATGATCTTTGTGTCGCCACTCTCAGAGGAGTTTATAGGCATATAGCTATGAGAACGATTGTTTTTTGTATGGTCTGGTTTACCTTGATTCCGGCAAATCCTGGTTTTGCTCATCGTATAATTGTTTTTGCTGAAGAGGAAAACGGTATGGTCCATGTCGAGGGGTACTTTCCTGACGGAAAGAAATGCGCTGACGCCAAGGTGGAGGTTTTAAACTCTAAGGGAGAAAAGGTGACTGAAGGGAAAACAGATAAGGATGGGCGTTTTTTATTTAAGGCGGAAAAAACCGAAGATTTAAATATTATTCTTAATGCGAGTATGGGGCATAGAGCTGAGTTTCTTCTTAAAGGTAGCGAACGTGGCGACTCCACAACTCTGGCTCATAAGGTGGTCATCGAGCGTGGTCAAAATGCTGATCGCGATAGCGGACGCATAAGCTTTAAAGACATAGTGAGCGGGTTGGGGTATATATTTGGCATTATGGGGATTTTGATGTACGTCAAGAGCAGAAAAAAATGAATCTGGAAGTTTTTTCCAAAGGAGACTCTCTGCTTCACACCCTTGATCCCAGAGTCAAGCTTATAGGAGCAATTGCTTTTTCTGTTATAGTCGGCACTTGTCATGACAAGGCTACTGCGGTTTTTGCCCTTATACTAGGAATGATCTCGGTGACAGTGGCTTGCCTTGAAGTAAAGGCTTTAGTCAAAAGACTTTTTATAATAAATGGGTTTATACTTTTTTTGTGGTTTTTTCTCCCCTTTACCTCTGAAGGAGATATTTTGTTTTCTGTTGGGCATTTAAACGTTTTTTCGGAGGGGGTAGAAAATGCTTTGTTGATTACACTGAAGTCTAATGCTATCGCACTTATCTGCATAGGACTTTTGGCAACATCACCGATACCTCTAATTATTTATACTTTAAGCTGTATGAGGTTTCCCATGAAACTGGTGCAGCTTTTTTCTTTTGGTTACCGGTATCTGCATCTGCTTCATCTTGAATTTCATCGTCTTGAAAATGCGCTTAAGGTGAGATGTTTTTTGCCCGGGACAAACCTTCATACATATAGGACATTTGCGTATTTTCTGGCCTCTTTGCTGCTGCGAAGTTATGATAGATCACAACGGGTATATCAGGCCATGTTGTGCAGGGGATTTACTGGAGTGTATTGGATGATGGATGAACTCGTCTGGCGTAATTCCGATACAATTGGCGCTATTATAATATTGATCTGTATTTGGGGTATGGCTTTTTTACGATGGAGAACGATCTTTCAATAATTAGTTTGGATAGGGTCTGCTTTGGATATTGTGCTGGCTCACGTATCCTTGATAGCGTTAAACTGAACCTTTGCCGTGGCGAACGGGTAGCTCTTGTTGGATCAAACGGAAGCGGTAAGACCACATTGCTTCATATAATTATGGGGCTGCTTAAGCCTGAAAGCGGTCATGTATATCTGTTTGGGAAAAAGCGTTTTTCTGACAGGGATTTTCAAGAGGCCAGGGCGCATATCGGCTATTTATTCCAGGATAGTGATGATCAACTATTCTGTCCAACTGTCTCATCTGATGTGGCATTCGGCCCGATCAATCTTGGAAAGACCAGGCAAGAAGCGCGTGAAATAATGCAAGAGACCCTGGCAGCGCTTGACATCTCTCACCTTGAGCATCGGATTACCTACGATCTTTCTGCAGGCGAAAAAAAAATGGTGGCGTTTGCCACCATAATGGCAATGAGGCCAAAGGCGCTTTTGTTGGACGAACCCACGTCAGGGCTTGATAGTCTTGTTACAGAGAAGATAGCGTTTGTTTTAAAGGAGTATTTTGACACCTACATAGTAGTATCTCATGATCGCGCCTTTTTGGAGCAGACGACTGACCGCACTTATTGCCTTGAAGGAGGGGCGTTTATAGAATAGCGCGCAATCAGTGCAATCAGAGCTTCAAGGTCGGAGGTTACTGTATCTAATAATTTGAAGCCTATTTCGTATAGCTCTGGTTTAAGACCTTGTTTGCACCATATGCTTTGCGCTTTTATGTCAGCAGATTCTTTTATAAAAATTTCAACAGGTAGATATATCCTAAGTTGTAATACCCTGTTTTTCGGGATAGGATTTTGGCTAATCAACATCATCCCTTCAGCAGTTATATCTCCTATATATCCTAATAGTTCGCCAGAGTCCTGCTCGAAAACCTTAAAGTAGAACACCAGCGGCCTTCGCTTAAGCATTCTTCTGTTCATTGATTAGCTCGCAAAAAGTTTCCTTTGGGAGATATCTATTTTACATCAAAAAGATGCGCAGTATACGGGGCTAGTTTTATA
This sequence comes from Pseudomonadota bacterium, assembly GCA_043805295.1. Lineage (GTDB taxonomy): Bacteria > Desulfobacterota > Desulfobacteria > Desulfobacterales. Next base: position 3,172 of record JAZDIE010000064.1, on the reverse strand, counting down.
TAAAGCCCATCCTTATTCAATCTCCATGTTTCGTATTCATAACGTTGATCGTTGAGTCTATCTATAAATAAGATAGTTTTTCCATGATTGAGCGTAAGCCGTGGCCGGATGTATGCGCTGGATTCTTGTTTATTAAGGTTTAACGCGATAATCCTTGTTTGATCTCCCATAGTCCACTGATAAGATACTATATTGTGCCAAGTGTCATCCCCTGCCGAGAAGCTCTGGATAATATTCCACTCTCCAAGGTGATAAATATCTTCTTTTAGCTCTTTTAGTAGCACATGGTAAAAAGACTTTATGTCAGGATTTGGTAGTTCTTCGGGGAGCCTGGCTAATTGTACTGGGATTTTTTTAGATCTTCCAATAAGTTGCCCTTGGTGCAGGAGTGTTGCACCTGGAACTGTTGCGCATAATAGCGCCGCCACTTTTGCTTTATCAGCAAAGGCTGTAATAGCCCTGTCTTCGTCGTGGTTTTCGATAAACCGGAGCAGCTTTTCCTGATAGGACAATTCAGCCCACAAGTGACCTCTTACATCATCAGGGGTTGAGTAGCGAAGCCGGTCATAAAGTATCTTGTCATATGTGAAATCAAACCCTTCCTGTTGCAGTTCCCATTCCAGCGCCCAGTAGACCTCTGCTATAAATGTGAAGTCGGGCCGGATCGATTTAACCTTTTGTATGGCGCTTTTCCAAAAAGTTTCCGGTCTGTCAAATTTTTTACCCCAGGTTTTTTCAAAAACTTTAGGGATGATTAATTGAGCCATATCGCAGCGCAGGCCGTCACAGTAGGCCGCAGCTTTTTCCAGCAAGGTGGTCATAAAGCTTCTGGCTGCTTGCTTGCTGTAATCGATTTGTACGGTATCTGTCCATGATGGGAAGTAGGGGTCTTTGCCGTGGGCAAACGAATAATTTCCCGTATTGTTTTTATGCTGAAAATATGATTGATCGAGGTGTTGATTTCCACTTTCATTTTGCAGAAACGCAGACGGATTAGTATCCAAAAAAGGCGTATCAATTGCAAAGTGGTTTGGAATGAAATCCAGGATAAGTTTGATCTGGTGTTTTTTAAAATGCTCTCTTAGCGCTGCAAGTCCGCTTTCTCCTCCAAGGAGTGGGTCTACTTCATAATCCAGGATTGCGTAGGGGGATGCGCCAATGTCTTCATCTCTCCATGAACCAAGAATGTCAGTATATTCATGCTTAAGCACTGGATGTGTGCGGGCTATTTCCGCCCCTTTCAGGCTTCGCTTCCATACCCCCATAAGCCATACGGCATCTATGCCGTATTCTACAAGTTGGTTGAGTTCTTGTGCTGGTATAGTAGAAAGGCTAATTTGTTTTGAGTGTTTTTTTGAAAGTTCGTTTAGCCAGACCTTTGTATTAATTTCATAGATTAAAGGATTTTTTTTTAACGGCATAGTGTTTTTGTCCTATAATCGTAACTACTCAGGTGTTTAGGCTGAAGTTTTTTAGACTGTAGGAACTTACCATTTGAGACTATGCCCAACAACTAACATCCTAAAAACCTTCAGCCTTCAGTCTATCTACCTGAGTAGTTACCTATAATCAATGACTCATGGAGTCGATAAATTCTTTGTTGTTTTCCGTTCTTTTTATCTTATCCAGCAGGAATTCCATGCTGTCCACAGGATTTAGCGGAGAGAGAAGTTTACGCAGAACCCATAGACGGTTTAGCATCTCTGGAGTAATCAAGAGTTCTTCTTTTCGGGTGCCTGAGCGATTTATATCAATAGCAGGGAATACCCTCTTGTCCGAGAGTTTTCGGTCAAGATGTATCTCCATGTTGCCGGTACCCTTAAATTCTTCGAATATAACCTCGTCCATTCTGCTGCCGGTATCGATTAAGGCGGTAGCTATAATGGTCAAACTTCCACCTTCTTCCAGGTTGCGGGCTGCGCCAAAAAATCTTTTTGGCCGATGCAGTGCGTTAGAGTCAACACCTCCTGAAAGTATCTTGCCGCTTGGGGGGACAACAGTATTGTAGGCGCGCGCTAATCTGGTTATGCTGTCCAGCAGTATCACTACGTCTTTTTTATGCTCTACCAGTCTTTTTGCTTTTTCAATAACCATTTCGGCTACTTGGACGTGTCTTTGTGGGGGTTCGTCAAAAGTAGAGCTTATTACCTCAGCGTCAACTGAGCGAGCCATATCAGTCACTTCTTCTGGTCGTTCGTCTATTAGCAGAACAATAAGCGTTGTTTCTTTGTTGAGATGCGTTACGCTGTTTGCTATGTTTTGCAGCAACATGGTCTTGCCGGTTCTGGGAGCAGAAACTATTAATCCTCTCTGGCCGAAGCCAATAGGCGTGAGTAAGTCCATAATCCTCATGGAGTAGTTATCTGGTTCTCGCTCCAGTTCGATCTTTTTGGAAGGGTATAGGGGAGTGAGATTGTCAAAAAGTATTTTCTCTCTCGCAAGTTCAGGTGTTTCGAAATTGACCGCCTCTACTTTAAGGAGCGCGAAATATCGTTCTCCTTCTTTTGGAGGTCTAATTTGTCCTGACACTGTATCGCCAGTGCGCAGGTTGAAGCGTCGGATTTGGGATGGTGAGACATATATGTCGTCCGGTCCGGGCAAGTAATTATAGTCAGGAGCGCGCAGGAAACCAAAACCGTCAGGAAGTGTTTCCAGTACGCCTATTCCATAGATTGACCCATTTCGTTCTGTTTGGGCTTGGAGCAGCGAGAATATAAGGTCTTGCTTTCTTAGGCCGGCAGCTCCTTCTATGTTGTAGTTTTTGGCCATTTCGGTCAAGTCTCTGATTTTTTTTCTTTTAAGTTCTTGCAAGTTCATACGTTTTCCTTCCTGGAAAGGGCATTGTTATTCTTGGGCAATACTGGTTTGCATGGTTTAAGTTAAAAAGATAAACGACTGGCTTTTTAGATACTAATTTTTCCTATGGGCCATTATGGCGATGAGACTAATAAGATAAGCAGTAGTATTATTTTAATATGGAGATTATTGGAACGTGTGATTTTCTCTCAAAGCAAAGAGATGTTAGCATTAGAGTAATATCTCTATATCACAGCCTTATTTTAAGTCAAGCTTTTTATGGGCCTTTTTTGATATACCTAAAAAGATCAGAGCCATAACCGAAATGGCTCTGATCTTTTATTTTTTACAAGAGGCGCTGTTTTTAACCGTTTAC
>JAZDIE010000063.1:0-3202 GCA_043805295.1 Pseudomonadota bacterium | reverse complement strand
TGCAGAGGCAACTTGACCAATGGTTTTTTCGCATAACAGGTTATGCAGATGAACTGTTAGAATATTGTGATAAGCTTCCAGGCTGGCCGGACAAGGTCACGACCATGCAAAAAAACTGGATCGGCAAAAGCTATGGTGCAGAGATTTCGTTTTTAGTGGAAAATAGCCGGGCAGAGATACGTGTTTTTACCACCAGGCCAGACACCTTGTTTGGCGCTACTTTTATGTGCCTTGCGCCGGGACACCCGTTGGTTTCTGAGCTTGCCAGCGGTACCGATCAGGAAGGCGTCGTTTCTGAATTTGTGGAGCGTATGCGCCGGGTGGATAAGGCAAAGAGGACCGCGGATGACTATGAGAAAGCGGGGGTGTTTACTGGCGGTTATTGCATAAATCCTGTCACAGGATGGAGGATGCCGGTGTTTGCCGCTAACTTTGCGTTGATGGAATATGGCACTGGCGCGGTGATGTCTGTTCCTGCGCATGATCAGCGGGATTTCGAGTTTGCAAAAAAATACGGCCTTGAGATTGTAGTGGTTATTCAATCGCAGAATGAAATGCTTGATCCTGCTTTTATGACCCACGCCTATGTGGAAAGGGGAGTCCTTGTAAACTCCGGCCAATTCAACGGCATGGATAATATAGAAGCGCAGAAGGCGATTGTTCAATTTCTTGAGAAGGAAAAAAAAGGAACAGCGGCTGTGAGCTTGCGGCTGCGGGATTGGGGTATCTCCAGGCAGCGTTATTGGGGCGCGCCTATTCCTGTTGTCTATTGCGACAAATGCGGCGTTGTTCCGGTGCGGGAAGTTGACCTCCCTGTAATTCTTCCAGAGGACACGCCTTTTGATCAGGACGGCAAATCTCCTCTGTCAAACCATGAAAATTTCATAAAGACAATATGCCCGCGATGCGGGGATTCAGGCGCCCGGCGGGAGACCGATACCATGGACACGTTTGTAGAGTCGTCATGGTATTTCAACCGGTATTGCAGCCCAACATACAATTTGGGGATGTTTGATCGAGGCGCTCTTTCTTATTGGATGCCGGTTGATCAATATATCGGTGGAGTGGAGCATGCAGTTCTGCACCTCCTTTATGCGCGGTATTTTACGCGCGTATTGAGAGATTTTGGGCTTTTGGATTTTTCAGAGCCTTTTGATCGCCTTCTGACTCAGGGGATGGTATGCAAGGAGACGTTAAAGTGTCCTGAGCATGGGTTTGTGTTCCCTGAGGATGTAATTAATGCGGAGATAGGCCTTGGCTGCAGGATTTGCGGCAAAGAGATTCAGGTTGGCCGCATAGAGAAGATGTCCAAGTCGAAAAAAAACGTGGTTGATCCGAACTCTCTTATTAAAAAATACGGGGCGGACACGCTAAGACTTTTCTGCCTTTTCGCCGCTCCTCCAGAGCGAAATTTAGACTGGAGCGATCAGGGAGTTGAGGGGTCATACAGGTTTTTACAGCGATTGTGGAGATTGGTGGCAGAGCATGCCGAATCTATCAAAGGGGTAGATTCTTTCAAAGGGGACAAAGAACTATCAGACGACTTAAGGGGGATTTACCGGAAGACGCATCAGACCATAAAAAACATTACACGGGATATAGACGCGCGTTTTCATTTTAACACCGCGATCAGCAGTGTTATGGAACTGGTTAACTCGATCTATGCGGTTAAAGACCGGATTGGGCTTGATCCATTAGCTTATTCTGTGTTGCGGTTTGTGCTGGAAAGTCTGGTTAAACTTGTTTTCCCATTTGTCCCTCATATTGCTGAGGAGATGTGGAAAATGCTTGGGCACACAGAAAGTCTCCTTTTGACGACATGGCCTGACTGCAATGAAGAGGCGGCTAAAGAGGAAGAACTCCTTGTTGTGGTGCAGGTGAACGGCAAGCTCAGAAGCAGGTTTACGGTTTTGGCTGATACAGAGGATGACGTGATTAAAGAGGCTGCTTTGGCGGATGAAAAGATTATATCATATCTTGCGGGCCGTTCGCCCAGGAAGGTGATTGTCGTAAAGAAAAAGCTGGTGAATATTGTATTATGACACACCCCGTCCGCTTCGCGGCCACCCCTCTTGATAGAGGGGAATTAGAAGTAATATCACTGATTATGAGGGCATTGCTGTTATTTGCGGTTGTTCTGGTTTCAGGGTGCGGTTATCACTTTGGGGGATTGCAAAGCACGTTGCCTTTGGATATTCATACGGTTTCAGTGCTGGTATTTGAAAATCAAACCACTGAGACAGGCATACAGGAAGACCTGGCCAACAATCTGATTTCTGAATTTACCCGCGGTAAAATGCTGGATATAGCGGATGAAAAAAAGGCGGATGCAATTCTGACAGGGGTTATAAAGCAGATTAGAACCGAGATCATCACACATACCGCTGCTGTTATGGCCGCTGAGCATCGCGTGTATATAACGTTGGACGTTCAGCTTAAGCGTTCAAGTACAGGGCAGGTGCTTTGGCGTGACCAATCGTTTTCAGAAAAAGAAGAGTTTCAGGCAGGGAGAGACTCAATAGTTGATGATTCCAGAAAAAAGGCTGCTCTCAGGACGCTTGCCCAGCGAGCAGCCGAAAAGATTCATGATCGTATTTTTCAGGGGTTTTGAGCAATAGGAAGGGCGTTTATTTTTTTAGTCAGACGAGAGATTTTTCGCGCGGCCTTGTTAATATGAATGATTTTTTTTGATGCTGCGCGCTGAATAATAGGTATAGCAATTTTGAGCGCAGCAGCAGCCGTTTCTTTAGATTGGTTTTCTATCTCTGTGTTGACATTTTTTACTACGGATTTTACACGAGTTCTCGCCTGCTTGTTTAGCTTATTGCGGAAAACATTCTGCCGCGCTCTTTTGATAGCTGATTTATGATTTGCCAATTTATGATAACCTCCCCAAAATTTGATTAGTTGATTAAAAGTACTATATATAATAGATATTCCAAGATGTTGTCAAGCAGAAACTCCCCAATGATAGAGACCCTTCCGGATTTTACATCATGACAGAAAATAAGAAGGTAGTTAAAGCCGCCGGAGTAGTGGGCGCAGCGACTATGGCAAGCCGGATACTTGGAGCGATACGAGATATGGTGCTTGCCTGGTTTATAGGGGCGGGGCCTGTGGCGGATGCTTTTTTTGTCGCGTTCCGGATCCCAAACCTATTGCGAAGACTTCTTGCCGAAGGGTCACTTACTCCGGCGTTTGT
>JAZDIE010000062.1:0-5542 GCA_043805295.1 Pseudomonadota bacterium | reverse complement strand
GGTTCACCGCCCATCATCCCTATCTGTCCTGGGAATCCCCCAAGAGAGGTTATGGCTTTAGCCACTGTATTAATGTCCATAAAAAATGGTTCTTTATGATGGCCTACGAAACGTGTGCAGTTAGAACACTTTAGACTACAGGCATTTGTAACTTCAACGTGTATTACAGGCATCCGATATATTGGGATCATAATTTCCTCCTAGTGCAGTTGTTTTGCTACTAACCCTCATGCCCTGTATGGGTACACCGAAGGATGAAAATTGGTATGTACCCATTTTTATATAAACGCAGCAATTTCATCCAGGGATATGGTACCTGTTTTATGCTACTCTGTATTTCAATACCCAGGCATTGCCATCCCTTTTCCACAGATGAGGTGATCTGGATATGTCGCATAAATCATGGAAATGATCGGGGTTTATTTCTAGATACTTCATTACTTCGTCAAAGTACCATTGTGGTACCTCTCCATCAAATTTATGAACAAATGCAACACCCTCTTCTCTAGTCAAATGCTTGTTGCGTATTTCTTGAGACGCATCGTAGGATGCACGTCCCAATCCGAATTTTATGTATGTCGTATAGTAATGCAGGTCATCGATTTTGTCGTCAATACTATTGTGCTTACTGTATGTCCCCTTTGTTCTAAAAGGCCTGGCTTTGAACCCTGTATGCTCTACGGCGTAATAGTATGCTTCTTGCGGAGTCCACTTCATATAGTACCCCAAATAGTGTACCTCGATCTTTGACTGTTCCAGTCCCTCAGCAGCACAAAAATCTCTCTTGAAGTCTTTTCAACGATATCTACCAGGCTGTTACGCCCATAAAGGCTGGCCACTGTATCCATGTAAATAAGCTCATCCGCGCCATTATCGTAATAATATCGAGCAAAATCCCAAGGCTTTCCCAGGACACGCAGCCCTTCCAAGTGGATTCCTTTTACAAGATTCGGCCCTTTGATATCTAATCTTGGAATTATTCGTATACTCAACCCAACCAACCTCAAATATTATTTTGTTTGCGATGTCTTTTTCAAAAAACGGGCAGGATTACCCACAACCACTGTATCATCAGGAACATCATCTACAACTACAGCCCCGGCTCCAACTATTGATCTCTCTCCGATCTTGATGCACTGTTTAATTGTTGCGCCTATACCGATGTGAACCCCATCTCCAACGCTAACTGCGCTGGCAAGTTTAGCCCCTGTGGCTATGTGTACATGATTGCCTATATAACAATCATGCTCCACAATTGCACCGGAATTAACGATAGTATTTGCTTTTATTACTGCCCTTGCATTTACAATGCTGTTAGGAAGCAATTGAACCCCATGTCCTATTTCGGCTGATGCCGAACATAATGCTGAAGGATGCACGATTGTCAATGCCTCAAGATTGTTGGCACATCCAAGCTCAAACAATCTTTGACGAGGTTTGTTATCACCAACAGATCCCAAGCCCACCACAAAGTATTTAACCCCATTATTTGCAATATTGCTCAGCAATTCATCCCCGCCAATAATATCAATTCCTAGTAACTGTTTCCTCCACTGTTTTTGATCAGCATCCAGAATACCATAAAAGATTGCACATCTACTTGCGCGTATGCACTCAATAAGCACTGCGGCGTGACCGCCTCCGCCAAGGATTATGCAGTTTTTGTATTCTCTATTCTTCATTAGCCACAATCATAAAACCGTTTTTGGGTTAGTTGATCATCAAAGGTAATACCCCTCAATACTTCGATGATCCGTTGTGCAGCATGTCTGTTGCCGTAGGGATTAGCTAAATTGTCTAACCCATCTCGAAACTCTTGAGAAAGAGATCTGCTGACACCTTCTATTATCTCATTTCGGATGTACCCCACATCAATTACATTTGCGGCTCTGACACGTCCCCGCTGGCGTGTCCCGATATTTACTGCCGGTAATTTAAATGAAGGTGCCTCAATAATCCCGCTTGATGAATTACCTACCATAGCGGCAGCATATTTCATCATACTGAAATAACCTTCTACGCCAAAGCTATCAACCATACAGGAGTTTTTATGTTGTTCGATAAACTTAGAAATAGCGTTTCTAATTATTCGTCCATGAGTATCAGCATTGGGTAGCGTAAAGACAATTGGCATATCAAAGCTTTTCAACGCCTCAAGCAACTCGTTAATCTGCCAGTCGGTCCTTTCATATTCCATTGTAACCGGATGAAAGGTCACAAGCAAGGGGGGATCCTTAAGAGATAGTCTAAATCTGGCTTCCACTTCTTGAGCCGACAAGGGTTCAATGAAGTTCATATTATCAAGGGAAAGCGCTCCAGACACAGTGACACGCCATGGTTCTTCCCCAAGTTGAATTACCCTTTTTGCATATTCTTCTATGGCGACAAAATGGAGATGACTAAGCTTTGTGATTGAATGCCGAATCGCATCATCAATAGCGCCATTTGTAACCTCTCCGCCATGAATATGGGCAACAGGAATCCTAAAAGGAAGGGCTGCCACAGCGGCTGCATACATCTCAAAGCGGTCGCCTAATACAATCAAGATATCAGGCATAAAGCGTGTATATGCTTGGGCGAATCCGATTATGCCAAGTCCTATTGATTTTGCGATCCCTTGAGGGCTATCAGAGGAAACCAGCATTTCGACTTGCTCTTCAATCTCGAATCCATCTCTGGTAATCGCTTGCACAGTCATTCCAAACTCCGGAGAAAGGTGCATGCCAGTCACAAACAAGTGAAGCTCCAGATCTGCGTCACTTTTTATTTTCTTGAGCAGTGGGAGATATATCCCGTAGTCTGATCGCGCTCCGGTTATTACAACAATTTTTCTCACTCAAACATCTCCAATGAAAGCAATGTCCCGGTTTTAACATCTTTGTGCAAGGTTCTTCCAAGCACATATGGCACTGCAATAGGCGGCAGACCTGTTCCTGGTCGTTTGATCGAAATCAAGTCCTGAGTCAGTTTGGTCCCAGCAGCAATATTGCAAGCTGCGACCAGGCTTCTGCGGGCAACTGACAATGTATTTTGTTCGCTAGGCGCAGCCTTCTTTCGACCATCTCCTAACGATACTTCCACTTGCCTAATGCTATCCACTAAGGTTTTAAATTCATGAGGCTCAAGAGACGCCTGATGATCAGGCCCCTCCATATTACGACTCAATGTAAAGTGTTTTTCAAGTATTCTGGCACCTAATGCCACTGCGGCAATAGCAACAGCAGCGCCTGGAGTATGGTCGGAGTATCCAACCGGAAGATTAAACGCCTTTTGCATGGTTGACATGGCTGACAAATTTACATCTTTAGCATCCGCAGGGTAGTTGCTCACGCAGTGCAAAAGAGCCAACCTGGCGTTGCCTGTTGCTTCAATGATATTAACAGCATTCTCTACCTCGCCTAATGATGACATGCCGGTCGATACCAGCATGGGCTTGCCTTTGCTTGCCACATGACTAAGCAGCGGGATATTGGCAATATCACCTGACCCTATCTTAAATGCCGTGACCCCTATATTATCTAAGAAGTCAGCGCTTTCTTTGTCAAAAGGGGTGGATAAAAATGTGATTCCATTGTTTTCAGAATATTCCATTAGTTCTGAAAAATCTTTTTCAGACAATTCCAGCCTTTTTAACATATCAAATTGAGATTCATTCTTGTTAGTTGCTTGCAATTGGTACTCAGCCTTTGGCGCATATGAAGTGACAAGCAATTCTGCCTTAAAGGTTTGAAATTTTACTGCATCTGCTTCTGCCGCAACCGCTGCGTCCACCAACTCTTTTGCTATTTTGAGACTGCCGTTGTGGTTTACCCCTGCTTCGGCGATGATAAAGGCGTGCGAGGGATCTAATATTTGCTCCCATGCAGTCTTCACCATGCTGTCCACCCTCCGTCAATAATCAGATTTTGCCCTGTCACATAGGCTGAAAGATCGCTCGCCAGATAAGCTATACCCCCCTTGAAATCTTCTTCAGTAGCCATTCTTTTTAGTGGCGTTTTTTCGCAATAGCGTTGGCAAAATAATTCTGGTTGCCCCCTCCAGATGCCTCCTGCTGTTATGGCATTTACCCGAATGTGCGGAGCCAGCAGTGTGGCTAAATATCTGCACAGTTGGAGCAGCCCTCCCTTTGAGGCAGCATAAGCAGCAGGTGTGGTAATATTAGTTTCTTTATAAATACGAAAATCAGGCCCTAGTAGTCCGTAAATAGAATCGATCATAATTATAGAGGCATTTTTAGACTCTTCCAAATAGGGCTTAGCAGTTTGGATTAGCAAGAAAGCCGCAGTCAGGTTTACGCGCATAGCCGCATCCCATGCTTCGATAGTTTGATTCTCAAAAGGGACTGTCCACCCTGGATATTTGGTTGTGCCTACGAATGCTGCTGAGTGAATAAGGATGTTAAGCCCCCCCATTTTATTGGCTGCATTAATGACTACTTGTTTTGTATCGTTTATATCAGCAAGGTCTGCTGCTAACGGGATAGCGTGACCTTTGTATCCTTGTTTGTTCAGAGATATACATTTTTCATGGCAAGCAGTCTCGTCCATGTCTGTAAGCGTCACGGTAGCCCCTAATTCCAAAAGGGTCTCACAAATGATCAGGCCAATATGCCCTGCTCCTCCTGTCACAAGAGCCTTTCTGTTTTCAAGATTCATTAATTCAGTTATTTTTTTCAAATGTATCCTTCCGAAAGCAAAAACTCCGCAAATTTCCAGTCAAGTTCAGTATCAATATCTAACGCCCTGACTTCTGGAATGATTATCACCCCTACTTTTCCTTCAAATATGCCGCCAGCTTTTAGGACAAAATCAGTTCTGGTTGCATATGCTACAGTGGTCATGTCATAGACTTTAGGGGCGCTTTGCCGTCTGGTTACCTTTTTGTCCGCAGTCTTGCATAATCTAGCTAATCCTGTGTCATCTATTTCGACCATATTAAAATATGGATTACGTCCTGCTTCTTTTACGGAGATAATAATATCAGCATTGACTTGATGTATGGCCTGGATGCCTTTTGCTATATCTTCCTTGCTTCGAAATGGTGATGTTGGAGGCAAACTCACCAGATACTCTGATCTAAAACCTTCTGTTGTCTCAAGCTCTTTAATAGCGTGTTGCCATACCAGCCATTCTGGGGAATCATCTTGAGCCAGTTCTGGCGGACGGATAAAAGGGGTTTCTGCCCTGTGCTGCCTTGATATATCCGCTATTGCAATGTCATCTGTGGAAACCACAATGCGGTCGATAAAGTCACAGTTCAACGCCGCCTCGATGCTCCATGCTATCAGAGGTTTATCGCCAAGCAGTCTTATATTTTTTCTGGGGATTCCTTTAGACCCGCCGCGTGCGCAAATAAGACATAGAATTTTATGATTATCTATCATGACAATTTGGCTTCGGTGTTTTCTTTAAATTCGAGTAAAGGATTCAGTATAGTAAGATGTTCTGTTATATCGTTCATGGGAGAAGTTGAATTAGTCATGCACTCAAAAAAGTACTTAAGCTCTTCAAGATATGTATAATCTCTATCTAAATTATCAAAG
>JAZDIE010000061.1:0-2068 GCA_043805295.1 Pseudomonadota bacterium | reverse complement strand
TCTGATACAATCTGGCTCATAGCGTCACCTCGTGCGTTGATGGGCTTTTGTTGGGAACAAAACCCATATATCACACTTTGTGGCGCTATACTACTAATAATTACAATATATTACATGTTTTTCGCTCCTGCGAAAGTTGAGTTATCAGCATAATGAGACGGATGAGATAATCTATTGGCAACTCGCCGAAAATTGGCTAAAAACAGGGAATTATTCCCTCCAGGGAACGGAAATCCTGAAAAGCCTGCCAGCCTATGTTTATGACAGGCAATTGTTTCATCATCCCCCTCTTTTTTCACTGTTGCTCATACCCTTTGTAATAATGAAGGCAAAAAAATTAGCCATCATAATTTCATGGCTGGGGCATTTATTATGCATCGTTTCTGTTGCCCTGGTTGGCAGATCCATATTAACGAGTAGATCTCAATTTTCTGTTAAGTCTAATCTGTTTTGGATTCCTTTGATCAGTATAACATTTGATCCCCTATTGATTTTTATATCAAGAAAACTTTGGATAGACAGCCTTCTTAGCGGCTTGGTAGCTTTGTCTGTTGCCTTGTTCTATTCGGTCTGCAAGTCGGATATAGATTACAGGCATAAAAAATATGGTTTGATAGCGGCGGGAATCGCTCTTGGATTAGCCGCCCTTTGCAAGTTAACAGCTCTTATCGTTACTCCTGTAATAATTTATATCTTGATTACTTCGTTTCAGACAAGCAGGGAAAGATGGAAACTTAAAAGACGACTTTATTCCGTGTATCCTTGAACCGGATGGAAATTCGAAAGCATGCCGGAAAAACTGGGCAAGACTGCTTCAGAAGATATATGAAGTTGACCCCCTTGTCTGCCCACGATGCCAGGGGCAGATGCGGATCATCAGCTCCATCGAGAGTGCCAATGTGATCAAAACTATCCTGAAACACCTGGGGCTGTGGCTCATCAAATCAAGGCCAATTCACAAGGCTCACGCCCCGCCACCTGTCGAATACTTCATTGATGATTATTCTCAACTTCCCATGAATGACGATCATCTTTATCGAGACCCGGATTATCCCTGGGATGCCTATTGGGATGCCTATATACAGTCATAAAAAACAAACATCAGATTTATGGCATTGAGTACCAGTCTGCCCGAATGAGCCTAAAAAATGACCGCCCATCCTTGCCAAAGCTGTGTAAACAGTGTTTGACGTCACTCTAAACGGTCGCCCCATAATTCTCTCTCTACCCATCGCCAGGGATGCCCATCAGTGCCCCCATATCTTGTGGTCATTTTTTCTTGACACACAAACGCCATTTTCATATACTCGGCCATTAGTGTCCGGTTAATTTAAAATTATCACGTCAAAACGTGAATAGGAACAAATAATTAAGCATGTTATTTCTTTTTATCGACTTGAAATATTTTCTGCCGTATAGCCACTCCAAAACCATTAAAGGGGTGGCTCATGTACACTGGAAAGACCATATTCTCACAAGTCATGGACTATATGCCGATGTATGAATTCCGCAAATGCGTTGATCGGTACAACGGTAATTACCATACAAGTAGCTTCTCCTGTATGGATCAGTATTTTTGTATGGCCTTCGCGCAGCTAACATACCGTGAGAGCCTCCGGGATATTGAGGCCTGTCTCCGTTCCCTCAGGGATAAACTCTATCATCTCGGCATCAGAGGAAGAATATCGCGGAGCACCCTGGCCGAGGCGAACGAAAAGCGGGACTGGCGGATGTACGCCGACTTCTGCCAAACCATGATTTCTCAAGCACGCTCCCTTTACGCTGATGAAGACTTCGGCGTCGAACTCAAAGAAACCGCCTACGCCCTGGATTCCACGACCATCGACCTTTGCCTGTCCCTCTTTCCTTGGGCGTCTTTCCGCAAGCATAAGGCCGCCGTCAAAATGCATACCCTTATGGACCTCCGTGGAAACATCCCCTCGTTCATCGAAATTACCGATGGAAAACTCCATGACGTAAATATCCTTGACATCCTGGTTCCAGAACCGGGATCCTTCTACATCATGGACCGCGCTTACCTGGACTTCGAAAGGCTCTACGCCTTGAC
>JAZDIE010000060.1:0-3084 GCA_043805295.1 Pseudomonadota bacterium | reverse complement strand
GGCCATTGTCTGAGTATCTGGAAAATTCACATAAACAGCTTCGTTGAACCTCTTGAGAAAACTTATGGCTTCAAGGTTCTCGCGGCCGCCGTATTCATTTGGGATCCACTCGCCTTCTTTGCGCGAATAATCAAGATAGAGCATTGATGCAACCGCATCTACCCTCAAACCATCCACATGATATTTCTCTAACCAGAACATGGCGCTGGAAATAAGAAAATTTACTACCTCTCTTCTGCCATAGTTAAATATATAACTGTTCCAGTCAGGGTGATAACCTTTTTTCGGATCAGAGTGTTCATAGAGGTGTGTACCGTCAAAATATACAAGCCCGTGTTCATCTGATACAAAATGAGAAGGCACCCAGTCCAGGATCACGCCAATGCCATTCTGGTGCAGGTGATCAACAAGATACATGAAATCCTGAGGCGTTCCATACCTGCTCGTGGGAGCGAAATAACCAACTGTCTGATAACCCCATGAACCATAAAAGGGATGCTCCATGAGCGGTAAAAATTCCACATGTGTAAAACCCATATCTTTTACATAATCCGCAAGCTGATGGGCCATTTCTCTGTAACTAAGAGATCTATTATTATCTTCAGGTACCCTGCGCCATGATCCAAAATGCACCTCGTACACAGACATGGGGGCGCTAAGGTTGTTATGCCTGCCGCGTTCCTTCATCCACTCCTGGTCGCTCCATTTATAATCCAGATCCCATACTATAGAACCTGTTTTCGGGGCTGTTTCCCAGTGAAACGCAAATGGATCTCCTTTATCAACCTTATAACCCTTGTAGCGTGATCTGATATAATACTTATATATATCACCTTTTTTTAAACCTGGCACAAAGCCTTCCCAAATACCAGACCCATCCCATCTAACGCCCAACTTATGAGAAGTTGCCTTCCAGCCATTAAAATCGCCTATCACAGAGACGCTTTTGGCGTTTGGCGCCCACACGCCAAAATAAACACCTTCCATGCCATCCATGGTCATGAGATGAGACCCTAATTTTTCATAAAGCCTGAAATGGCTTCCTTCTTTATAAAGATGTATGTCAAAATCAGTCAAAAGCCCTTTGCCGTAAATAATATTACTTTTCACGCCATCAGCCTCCTTGCAATATTTCTTATAGTTCCTATATATGTTATATATTATAGTATAAGTATAAGTAGTTTGTCTATCTCAAGAATAAAAAAGGGAGGCATAACAATACTTTATTGTTCATGCCTCCCTTTTCATATTTTACAGAATAAGACTAGGCTTACCTTATGCCGAGTTCTTTTTTGACAAGGCGCTCTGCTTCAAGCCAATCTGACCAATCATTGCCATGAGAATAGCCTCTTTTTTCAAAGAGACGATATGCCTTCTCCTGGATCCTGGCATTGAGATCATTGGTATCATTGGTATCAATCGTAGCAGTTTTAAGCCATCTTGCGTTTTTCTTGTTTGTGCTATTGCGGCGTATTACCATCTTCAACCACCCCCCTTAGGTGATGTTGTTTATGAATGTAATTTAGTATAATACTACTTAAATTCGTTTTGTCAAGCAAAAAATGCCAACTGGCGGTTATTTTTTGCTTGATGCCGCAAAGACTTTTGCGGCGCAAGAAAAATCTCGCCTTCGTTCGAGGTTTAACCTTGAACATTAGGTTATTTTACATCAAGGCCCTTTGAATTCTGCCATAGGCCGTGTATATTGCAGTAGCTCGAGGCAAATATTGTACCTGGCTTATCTGATTTAAAGCTTATAACAGCCTCATAGCCCGTATAAACCGTACTTGTATCAGGACCCTGGGCTGACTCGCCATGGGCGCTGAATTCTACCCTGCCTATCTGATACGGAAATTTGTCATCTTTTGTCTGAAAATACACCTCTATCCAGCGGATATGATGCTCTGTTTTGTTGGGATGGGCTACCTGTTTACCGACGTTAACAGTAACCTTTACCGCCTCGCCTTTTTTTGCTGAATCCGTAGCTTCTATTACCGGGACATGTTTCTCCGTCTTCCAGTCAGCGCTCTTGAATAATTCTTTGAATTCATTCATCGCACCCTCCTTGTTTATTGCTACCTTGGTATTTTTTCGCCCTTTAAAATATCAGGAAGCTTTATAGCATCGATCCTCATGCCTCCGTCATGCTCTATCTTTATCGTATAAAGCATCCCCGGGATAAACATGGTGCCTGGCGCCTCTATCTGGGCATTCTTTATGCCTGATTTTTTTGCTTTCGCAGGATTTAACGCCTGTTCCCAGAACCTGGCCCATAATTCTTTTTCGAAAGAATCTTTTTTACCTTCGAGTTTATATCCTCCGGGTATTCCGTAGGCCTTTGTTATGTCGTATTCTTGCGTATTTAGGCCGTCAAGCATAAATACCTTCCAGAATAGGTACGCGCTTTTGCCTCGGAGCCTATCAGCCATCCTGACGTGGATATCTTCAAAACGTATTACCAGCGATTGAAATTGGATTATGTTCCCGGAAAAAGTAAAATATCTGGGAGTCATTGGATTATTGCGCGCGTCATACTCGAGAAACTTGATGGTAGTGCTGGACTCCCCTGTGTTCTCGTCGTAGTTAACACCTGTCACAAGGACCTCGGCGATCCTTGAATCCGCTTCAAGCCGGGATATGATCTCTTTCAAAATCTTATTTTCATGCGAATATTTTAAATAAAACCTGAAAGCTAAAAATACCGATGTAACAATAACAAGCAGTATGAACATATTTTTTATCATTTTAATCATGGTATTACCCGGTGGCAATCTCCATTAAAATCTGCAAGATCCCTTTTCGCATCATCATGATCGCTATGGCGGCCAGAAGAAGGCTCATTATCTTGGAGAGGGCCTTTGAACCTGATTCTCCCAGAAATCTTATCAGAATACCAGAAAAAGAAAAAATCAAACCGGCCAGAAGGACATTAACCAGTACCGATACCAATGTAGGGTACAAACCATATTCTCCTATAATAATGAGAGATGTTGTCAATACAGCCGGCCCTACAATCAGAGGCGTGCCCAACGGCACGCTTCCGAGCTCCTTGGCAGGTATCCTGCGCTTTTTACCTGGATTTAC
>JAZDIE010000059.1:0-4749 GCA_043805295.1 Pseudomonadota bacterium | reverse complement strand
GGGTAAGGGTTCCGCCTCCGGGCATAGCGTCAGATGCGTTTACTAATAAATTCAGCAATACCTGTTCTATCTGTATTTCATCAGCTTCTATTATGATAGCTTCATGATGGAGCTGAGAATTGAGCGTGATCTCTTTTCTGGTACGAGCAAACGCCTCAGCGGTTTCATGGATGAGTATATTCAGGTTTAAAGGTTTTATCTCGTATTTACCTTGTCTTGCATATCCCAGTAGTTGCCTGGTTAGAGATGCCCCGCTCTTAACCTGTTTTTCAATTTTTTTAAGATACACCTGGTGCGGGTGTTTTTCAGGTATATCCTTTAGCACCATGGAGACATTCCCCTGGATTGCCATTAGCAGGTTGTTAAAGTCATGAGCAAGCCCACCGGCCAACGTGCCCAGAGCCTCCAGCTTCTGAACCTGCTGAAGCTGAGCTTCCAAACTCTGAGCCGCCTGTTCGGCTAACTTAAGTTCATTAATATCTGAAATAAGTCCATCGTATGAAACCAGAACGCCTCTTTCGTTATAGCAAGGGACTATAGTATTCCGCACCCATCGCACAACCCCGTTTTTTCGCACAATACGATGCTCGATAGGCGAAGAGTCTTTGCCGAGCAACACCCTTCTAGCCTGAGACCAAACAATATCCCTGTCTTCCTCCATAACCATATTGATCCAAAGCTCAGGATCGCTCTCATATTCCTCCTGAGTATAGCCGGTAATACCGACACATGCTGGACTATGGATTGTTTTTATTGGACGTCCATCCTTGACATATACAGTAAAGGTATAATCAGAAAGCGACGTTATTATCCTGCGGTACCGTTCTTCGCTTGCGCGTAATGCTTCCTCAGCCTGTAAGCGTTCCCGTTTCAGCCTTACCTGATCAAGCGCGTTTTCAACGGTTCTGAATAGATCTTCGTGTTTAAAGGGCTTAGTGATGTAATCGTACGCCCCGTGCCTCAAAACAGACACGGCAGATTCAATAGATACCCTCCCTGTTATGGCTATAACAATGGTATCAAGCTTGCGCTGCCTGATATGGGTCATTACCGTAGGCCCGTCTATGTCAGGCATTACAATATCCAAAAGGACAAGGTCGTAGTGGTGTTCATCGAGTAGACTTATGGCCTTTTGCCCTGAACTAACAGTTTGGATCTCATATCCGAACTGAGACAACAAGGCCTTGAGGCTTTCGCATATTCGAGGTTCATCGTCAACTATGAGAATCTTAGGCTTATCAGACATATTCAATGCCCTAAAAGTGGCTTTACTTGAGTTTATTACCTAAGTAGTTATATTAAAAAGATATCGGAAGTGCAAGCTAGTGACTTGATAAAAAAACGTGAAGGCTAATATCTGATCTCAAATGAATTATAAGCGCCGGTATATTCTTCCCAGCTTACTTGCACATCAGTGACAAGCGCGCCTGCCGGGCCTCTCCCGCACCAATCAACCATACTCTTTACATCCGGCTCAGCCCCCTCGAACACGGCAGCTACCGTACCATCCGCCAGATTCCTCACCCAGCCGGTCAGATTCCCTTGCTGCAATGCGGCGCGCATAGTCTCCATACGGAAACATACACCTTGAACCCTTCCCTTAATAATAAGATGCGCCCTGATCTTATTCATTAATGATTGTTTTCCCGTATTTTTTTTGTCTTTTGTTTTAACCATAAAAAAACCTTATCGAATTCGCTTATAAGCTCAGTCACTGCCTTCCCCCTGTGACTAACCTTTGTCTTTTCATCAATAGACATCTCGCCAAATGTCTTATTAAGAGGAGGATAGAAAAAAAGGGGGTCATAACCGAACCCGTTTTCTCCTCTTGGCTCAAGAGCAATCTCTCCTTTGCAGGTAGCCTCATAAGTAAGCGCAAGGCCTGTAGGCACTGCAATAGAAAGCACGCACTCAAAAGCAGCTTTCCGGTTATAATTATCTTTCATCTCACACAAAAGCCTGGCGTTGTTTCCCGAGTCAGTGGAAAACTCCCCAGAGTAGCGGGCAGATCTAACACCAGGCGCTCCGGCAAGCGCATCCACCACAAGCCCGGAATCATCTGCAATAACAGGGATACCAAGAATACGGGCGTAAAATGACGCCTTCTTGTACGCGTTCTCTTCAAACGTCTTTCCGTCTTCCACTACTTTTGGAAGAGACCCAAAATCATGCAAATCCTTAATCTCCACAGCAAAACCCTGCAAAAGCTTGCAAAATTCCGCTGTCTTACCCCTGTTCGTTGTAGCCAACACTAAAAATTGTTTTTCCATGCCCTAACAAATCCTGGGTAGTTGCTCTCCAGCGAGCATCCCCACGATCCTTACCCCCCCAATATTAGTTTTTAAAAGAACCCTCGGTTCCCGAATCTCTAACACCTCTCCTATGATCACAGCATCTTTCCCTAAATCATATGATTGCAGGACATCCAATGCAGTATTTGCATCTTTTTCTGCCACAAACGCAACAAGCTTCCCTTCATTTGCAACATAGAGGGGATCAAATCCTAAGAGTTCGCAGGCTGCCGCGACTTCCTTGCGAATAGGTATACGTTCTTCATGCACAAGCATTTCCACCCCTGATTGCTGTGCAATTTCATTAAGCGAGGTTGCCAATCCTCCACGTGTGGGATCGCGCAATACATGCACCTCTATTCCAGCGGACAATAACCCCTTTACCATATGGTTCAAAGGAGCGGTGTCGCTCTGCACAGACGAATTGAAAGATATCCCTTCGCGGTGAATCAATACCGCCATGCCATGATCTGCAATAGCGCCGCTGACAAGTATCTTATCGCCAGGACGGGCATTACAACCTGAGAGATTTGCCCCATCCCAAACCAGACCAACCCCTGCGGTATTCACAAATATCTTGTCTACCGAACCTTTGGGAACAACCTTTGTGTCGCCTGTCACAATAAGTACGCCTGCCCGATCCGCAGCGGCCTTCATCGCGCTTACTATACGCTCAAGATCGGAAAGAGGAAACCCTTCCTCCATGATAAAGGCAGAACTTAAGTATGGTTCAAGAGCGCCGCACATTGCCAGGTCGTTTACTGTGCCATTGACCGCAAGATCGCCGATGGTGCCCCCTGGGAAAAAAATCGGGTCAACCACATATGTATCCGTGGAAAAGGCAATCCTTTTGCCTGACACCTCCCATACAGCCCCGTCATCAAGCGCTGAAAGAATGGCATTATCAAATCCAGGAAGGATATATCTCCTGATCAATTCTGAAGACGCCTTGCCTCCACTCCCATGGTCGAGTAATATACAATCTTTTTTCATATTCTGGTATCGCTATCCTGATATTTATAATAAGCCGCGCAAGTCCCTTCTGTCGAGACCATGCACGGTCCCACAGGATCAATCGGGGTGCACTGTCTTTTGTAAAGAGGACATTCAGATGGGGTCTTTATCCCCTTGAGAATATCGCCGCAAAGACATCCTGCAGGAGGTTTAGAGTCACTAACTGAGATCTCAAACTTTTTTATTGCATCAAATAATAAAAACTCTTCCTTAATCTTAAGTCCGCTTAATGGTATTACCCCAATTCCACGCCATTCAGCATCACACGGTTCAAAGACCTTAAACATTGTCTGCATGGCCTTTTCATTACCCTTTGCAGTGACTGCCCTGCGATATTGATTCTCAACCCTGGCATCCCCTCTTGCGACCTGGCTTGTCAGCATTGCTATCGCCTCAAGAATATCAGTTGGCTCAAAGCCAGCGACTACGCAAGGAATATTGTATTGTTCAACAAGCTTTATATAGACGTCGCTTCCAATCACGACCGAAACATGACCTGGGCATAAAAAGCCATGAATGTTGGCATCAGAACTTGCCATGAGCGCATCAAGCGCTGGCGGGACAAGCTTATGCGCTGACAGGATCGAAAAATTACCCATGCCAGTCCGTTTGGCCTCCATGATTGCGGCGGCTATGGTAGGGGTAGTGGTTTCAAACCCTACACCCAAAAATATGATCTCCTTGTCAGAATGTTTTTTTGCAAGTTCAAGCGCATCAAGCACAGAATATACTATCTTGACCTGCCTCCCCAGCGCCCGCTCTCGCTGGAGCGAGGTGCCGGTGCCAGGCACCTTCAGAAGATCGCCGAACGTGGCGATAATGACATTGTCAAGACTGGCTGCGGCAATAAAGGTATCAATCTCGCGCTGGGCTGTCACACATACAGGGCACCCTGGGCCTGATAATAGGGTGATATTAGTTGGAAGAAGCGATCGGACGCCATGCCTAAAGATCGCCACGGTATGCGTACCGCATACCTCCATGATCCTTATCTCCCTTGAAGCCGCCTCATTGATGCGCTCAAGCAAGATACGGACAGACGCAGGGCATTCTTTGGTGGATAGATACATAGGTCGCAATCCCTTTTTCATCAGGTCTCAGATTAGAACTTTGAGATGTATGATCTTGTATCTCGGGAAGAGATGTCTCAATCCCTTTTTCATCAGGTCTCAGATTAGAACATGGGCGTATGGGTTCGTCCGCATCTGCCAAACGGAGTCTCAATCCCTTTTTCATCAGGTCTCAGATTAGAACGCTGTACTATGGTTGTTCTAATATTGCTTTGGCGCAAAGTCTCAATCCCTTTTTCATCAGGTCTCAGATTAGAACGACAACTAGGTTACAGCATATTTCGGAGCAATTTTGTCTCAATCCCTTTTTCATCAGGTCTCAGATTAGAACAAAAAATTGTTTGTCTGTTTATTAGTAATTTTTTTGTCTCAAT
>JAZDIE010000058.1:0-10909 GCA_043805295.1 Pseudomonadota bacterium | reverse complement strand
TTAAGATAAAACCATAAATATTAATGAGTTATCTAGCATTTATCGCTTGCTATGTCAAGACCATTTCTACACTTTTTTGCATTAATTTGAAATAGTTATGCTCTTTTTGCTACTAGTACATACTAAATCAACGGACTCATTTATAATAGCCATGAAAGGGGGAATGCCGAGCATCCCTTGCCCAATGTGTTCATGGCGGTCACGCCGGCTTCCCAGTTCATGTTTTGAGTCGTTTATATGAATAAGAGAAAGATTTTTAAGTCCAAGCAAGCTATTGAATTCATCAAAGGTCTTTTCGTACATTGCAGGGATTCGGATATCGTATCCTGCGGCAAACGAGTGACAGGTATCAAAACATATTCCTAATCGTTCTGTGTGTTTTACCCGTTCCATGATCTTTGCCAACTGGGTAAAAGTGTGTCCGATATTTGATCCCTGACCTGCGGTGGTTTCAAGGAGAAGTTTTGGCGAAATGAAATCAGTTGACTCAAACACCTCGTTTATAGTTTCTGCCGCTCTGGCGCATCCAATCTCTTCTCCCTTTCCCATGTGAGAACCTGGATGAAGGACGGTATACGGTATATTCAGTCTGTTGCAACGCGTCAGTTCATGGACAACAGCATTTCTCGACATAGTGAGTTTTCTTTTGTCAGGAGTGGCAAGATTTATGAGATATGAGGCGTGAGACGAGATGTCCGTGATGCCGGTTTCTATCCTGGCCTTGGAAAAGAGTTCTATATCCTCATCATTCAGTTCCCGTTCTTTCCATGTTGCGGCATTTTTTGTAAAAAGTTGGAGGGCATTGCATTGATACCTGTGAGCCAGGAATAAGGCATCATGTAATCCGCCGGATGTTGAAAAATGGGCTCCCAGCAAAAGCATCTATATCCCCCTAATTTACATGAAAACAAACGCAAACCAAATTTTCATCCTTCGTTGTGTCCACCCCAAGCATGTGGGTTAGTCATAATTTTATAATGAACGGCAAAGCTATAAGCAATATACTAATAGCCGTAAGAAGCAATGTGTTAGAAACAAAATATGGAATTACACATAGGGACAAACCAGCGATTAAAGGGATACCTTTCTTTTGTTTTTTCCCATAAATGAAATAGCCCATACCTATCGAACTAAACAATACGCCCGCAAATAATGTTGTCGCATCCATATTTATTTTGTCCCAGTTTTGTAACTATTCAGGTAGATAGACTAAAGACTGAAGGTTTTTAAAAACAATCCATCTCTGATTGAACCAAAGATCATAGCAACAGGGAAGGTCTTGAATGGTTTGGTTCGTGTTTTGCGAGATATTTCATAATCTTCAGTCTATCCACTTGAATAGTTACGATTAAGGTAAGTTTATTTTCTGCCTTACTGTTTTCGTGATAGAGGCATACGAAAGAAGCAAAAAACAAAATATTATCTATCATATACCGCCTGGGAATGTAAATAGCATGCCGTTTAGGCGAATTGCCTCATAAAACGTTGTCTATCCATGCGCTACCCTGTATGGCCTCTATTTGCTCCGTCTCTCTGTATGTCGTGCTAACTCGATAGTATAGGAATTTGCATTTTAAATAACTTTGATGAGGTCGTAAAAGTCAAAATTCCCCTCCCCACTTACAGATCACATAGAACCATTTTTTCTTCATTGACTTGCATCTGGGAGTAGAGTTATGGTGTGTCTTACTTTCTGAGAAAGGAGCAATTTTATGAAGTGCGTTCTTGTCACCGGCGGCGCTGGATTTATAGGTTCCAACCTGGCTGAGGCATTGCTCAGGAGAGGGGATATGGTCAGGGTAGTGGATAATTTTTCAACCGGTAAAAGGGAAAACCTTGCATTCACTGAGCTTGATAAAACCGCCCTTTCGCGTTTAGAGATAATGGAAGGCGATCTTACCGAAATAGAGTTATGCCGGAAAGCAGTAAAGGGTATGGATTACGTATTGCATCAGGCGGCAATTCCTTCTGTGCCTCGTTCTATTAAAAAACCGATTGAGTCGAATGACGCTAATATCAACGCTACGCTCAACCTCCTTGTCGAGGCCAGGGACGGAGGCGTAAAACGGGTAGTTTTTTCTTCTTCATCCTCTGTCTATGGGAACACCCCTGTTTTGCCAAAGACAGAAGCCATGACGCCATGCCCTCTTACGCCGTACGCTGTGCAGAAGCTCACCGCTGAACATTATCTTAGGATATTTTATGAGTTGTACGGCCTTGAGACAGTGTGTCTTAGATATTTTAATGTGTTTGGGCAGAGACAGGACCCCAACTCCGAGTATTCTGCGGTAATACCTAAATTTATCAAGGCGTTGCTTGCAGGAAATCGGCCTATGGTGTTTGGTGATGGAGAGCAGTCTCGTGATTTTACCTATGTGAAAAATGTGGTGCACGGAAACCTGCTTGCGCTTGAAGCTCCGAATGCGGCAGGGAAGGCAATGAACCTTGCGTGCGGATCAAGGCTTACACTTAATGAGTTGCTGGCTATTTTAAAAAATATTATCGGTTCAAAAGTTGAGCCTGTCTATGCGGATCCAAGGCCTGGAGATGTTAAGCATTCTCATGCGGATATTTCTATGAGCAGGGAGTTGTTGGGTTATGAAATGCAGGTTTCGGCAGAAGAGGGGCTTGCTATTACTGTAGAGTATTTTAAACGACTGTTCGGATGTTGATAAAAAGGCATCTAAGAAGTTTGTGGTCTTTAATGCCTGGAGATATCTCAATGCCGCTGTTGATATCCACCCCGTAAGGTTTTACCGCATCTATAGCCTCCCTTATATTTTCAGGATTAAGCCCGCCTGATAAAATTATTGGGCCGTATTTTTTAGCCTTGCGGCCAATATCCCAGTCAAAGGTTTTGCCGGTTCCTCCATGTCTCTCCATGACATAGGTATCAAGCAAAAAACCGCCAACTATTCCCTGATAGGCGGACATCTCATTTATGCTCTTAAGGTCTTTTACCCTGAAAACCTTGATGACCTTCAGCCCAAGGGCATTGCAATATTCAGGGGATTCGTTACCATGCAATTGAACATAATCAAGGGAACATAGTGCCGCAATATGTCGCACAACATCAGGTTTTTCATCGACAAACACACCTATTGCGCTGACAAACGGAGGAAAAGAACTAATAATGGCAGCGGCTGTTTCAGGAAGTATTTTTCTTGGGCTATCCGCAAATATAAAACCAACCGCATTTGCTCCCAACTCGATTGCAGTTAGGGCATCTGACGGCCTTGTGATCCCGCATATTTTTACCTTAACACTGTCGAGATTCATCTAGCAGTTTCCTTACTGCTTGTCCGATATCGTCTGCTTTCATGAATGCCGTGCCTATAAGCGCTGCATCAACACCGGCCTTTCTTAGCCTGGCGATATCATTTGGGGTCTTAATGCCGCTTTCGCTTACCCGCAGCGCATTAGTTGAAAATGCAGGGAGAAGCCGGAATGTTTGTTCAATATCTACAGCAAAAGAGACAAGATCCCTGTTGTTGATTCCGATGATCTCTGCCCCAGAGTATTCTGCTATCATAAGCTCTTCTCGTGTATGTATTTCAACCAGGCATGATAGCCCCAAATCCCCTGCTATCTTGATATATGAACTAAGTGTCTCTGGTGAAAGTAAAGATACAATAAGGAGTACGGCGTCTGCGCCGAACGCCCTTGCCTCGTATATCTGATAGGGGTCGATTATGAAATCCTTTCTTAGACAAGGGAGCGAAAAGTTTTGCTTAACCATAGATAGAGTCACCAGGCTCCCCTGGAAAAATTCTTCATCTGTTAATATCGAGATTGCGTCAGCGCCTTCATGTTCGTAGACTCTCGCAATCTCCATTGGATCAAAGTCGGGTCTGATAACGCCTGCGGAAGGGGATGCCTTTTTGATCTCAGCGATGAGCGATATACGCTCTTTTCTGGCTAGCGCGGCCAAGAAATTCCGCGTAGGCCCGATATCGGATATCCGTTTTTCAAGTTGATCCTGCGGACGTCTCCCCTTTGCGGTTTCAACCTCTTTTTTTTTATGCTCAACTATTTTTTTAAGGATTGTTGCATACGGCATAATCTTGTAAAAAGCCTCAAATTAGACGGAGTTATAAAAAGTTTCAGGTGCAAGGCGCACGAGTTGGGGAAGGACTAGTAGGGGTTCAAAATTTTGAACACTTACTGTAGGTTGAGTTCTTCCACAACGAAGCGCAACGCAGCAGATGGACTTTTTATTAATCCGTCAAGAGTTGGTTTTTTTGATTAGAAGTTCCAGTTTCTTAAACGCTTTACCGGAATCAATGCTCTCCTCGGCCAGCGCAATCCCTTGCTTAAGGTCTTCAGCCATATCTGCTGCGCGAAATGTGGCGGCGGCGTTGAATAACACTATATCCCGTTTTGCGCTTTTATGCCCTTTCAGTATATCAAGTATAATAGCCGCATTCTGCTTTGCGTCTCCACCTCTTATATCAGCAAGTGTTCCCCTTGTTAGCCCAACCTCTTCTGGTGTGATTTTTAAGATTTTTACCTCTCCGTTTCTCAACTCACTTACCAAGGTTGGGCCAAGTATGCTGATCTCATCAAGTCCGCCTTCTCCGTGCACTACCCATGCGCTTTTACTTCCAAGATTTTTTAACGTCTCAGCAATAGTGTGAGTCAGTACCGAGTCATAGACGCCTAGTACCTGCACGTTGGCTTTGGCAGGATTAGTCAGCGGGCCAAGTATATTAAATATAGTGCGTATGCCAATCTCCCTGCGGGGACCGATTGCGTATTTCATTGCGGCATGCAGCTTGGGCGCAAATAAAAAGCCAATCCCTATTTCATTGATGCATTCCTCCACTGTCTGCGGCGGCACATCAATATTAACTCCTAAGGCAACCAATACATCCGCGCTTCCGCACTGGCTGGATACGGATCTGTTTCCGTGCTTTGCCACAGAGATGCCTCCGCCTGCTGCTACAAACGCTGTGGCAGTAGATACGTTAAAGGTATTACTGCCGTCTCCTCCCGTACCGCAGGTATCCACTACGATCTTTCCAGTAGCGTGGATAACGGTTGCTTTTTCCCGCATTACCCTGGCAGCGCCTGTGATCTCGTCTACAGTCTCTCCTTTCATCCGCAAGGCAGTTATGAATGAGCCAATCTGTGCGTCAGTGGCGTTTCCTTCCATAATCTCTTTCATAATGGAGATCATCTCTTGCTCTGTAAGATTGTTTCCGGTCACCACTTTTTGGATCGCTTCTTTTATCATCTCGCCCCCTCAAGAAAATTGGCAAGTAATCTTTCTCCCTCTCGAGTAAGAAGTGATTCAGGGTGAAACTGCACCCCTTCAAGCAAAAACTCTCTGTGACGTATACCCATAATCTCGCCTATATCTGTCTCAGAGACTACCTCAAGGCATGAAGGGAGTGTCTCCCGTTGCGCCAGTAGGGAATGGTACCGTGTGGCCTCAAACGGCTGAGACAACCCTGTGTATATTGTTTTTCCGTCATGATAGATATTGGAGACCTTGCCGTGCATAAGACGCTCAGCCCTGATGATTTTTCCGCCATAGGCCGCGGCTATTGCCTGATGCCCCAGGCAAACGCCTAGTATTGGGATTTTTCCGGCAAAATATTTTATCGCCTCAAGGCTGATCCCTGCGTCTTCAGGCACGCCTGGCCCAGGGGAGATTATCAGCTTATCAGGCAGAAGTCTTACAAGTTCTTCTACAGTAATCTTGTCGTTTCTAAAAACAACTATATCTGCCCCAAGCTTGCCAAAGGCCTGGACAAGATTATAAGTAAAAGAATCGTAATTATCTATCATTACCAGCATAACCGCTGAACCTTATAACAGGCCTCTGCCAGCCATCTCAACAGCCCTGAAGAGCGCCTTCCCCTTGTTCAAGGTCTCCTCATACTCTTTTTCCGGCACTGAGTCGGCCACTATGCCCGCGCCTACCTGTACTATTGCCTTGTGGTTGTGAATCAAGATCGACCGTATAGTGATCGCTAAATCCATGTTGCCGGAAAAACTGAAATATCCGACAGCGCCTGCATATGTCCCTCTTTTGCCCGGTTCAAGTTCTTCGATGATCTCCATAGCCCTTATTTTTGGGGCGCCTGAGACAGTCCCAGCGGGGAATGTGGCTGCCAACACATCAAACGAATCCACACCCTTTTTGAGAATCCCTTCCACGTTTGAGACAATATGCATAACATGAGAATACCGCTCTATTACCATAACTTCAGTAGCCTTGACGCTT
This sequence comes from Pseudomonadota bacterium, assembly GCA_043805295.1. Classification (GTDB taxonomy): domain Bacteria; phylum Desulfobacterota; class Desulfobacteria; order Desulfobacterales. The sequence continues at coordinate 4,677 of JAZDIE010000058.1, read as the reverse complement.
CCATATACACATACCCGTCCAAGATCGTTTCTGCCAAGATCAACCAGCATTACATGCTCTGCGCGTTCTTTTGGGTCAGCTAGAAGTTCTATTTCAAGAGCCTTATCTTCTTCATCTGTTTTACCTCTGTGGCGTGTCCCTGCAATAGGCCGCAATGTCACGCGATCACCTTCGGCGCGTACCATGACTTCAGGAGATGAACCCAGGAGCACCATATCGTCAAACTTTAGATAGAACAGATAGGGTGAGGGGTTGATCCGTCTCAGCGCCCTATAAATGTCAAAGGGATCGGCGCTGGTTTCAGCCTCAAGACGTTGAGAAAGCACGGCCTGTATTATGTCGCCGGATTTTATATATTCCTTGGCCTTGTCTACCATTACCTCAAACTCTTCTTTCTGGAGCATCGGCTTCATGGGAGACGTATTACCTGATATAGCCTTATCAACAGGCAAGGGGCCAAGAATTTTTTCTATAAGGGTCTCTATCTTTGAGACCGCCAGATCATACTCTTTATTTAGAATTTGCTCAGCGCCTATTCCAGGGTTTTGATCTGCCTGGATATGAACATTGCATACTACCTTTATGGATTGCTCAAGGTTGTCGAATATCAGCACAAGCTCAGGTATGACAAACTGAGAGTCAGGGAGATTAAGCGTATCAGGGAGTTTATCAGGAAGCTTTTCAAAAAAACGCACTATGTCGTAGGCAATGTATCCGACAGCTCCGCCAAAAAAACGCGGGAGGCCCTCGGTCTCATAAACTTTATATGTATCTAATATTGTTTTAATAATTTTAAACGGATTTGAGGAATATTCCTTTGTTTGTCCTCCTCCCTGCTTTTCTATGAAGACCTCTTCTCCCTTGCTTTTAAAAAGGAAAAGAGGTGTAATTCCTAAAAATGAGTATCTCCCCCACTTGTCTCCGCCTTGAACACTTTCAAGCAAAAAAGAGACTGGGCCTGTTGCTACTTTTTTAAATACACCTATGGCGGTCTCTGTATCTCCCCAGATTTCCTGATAGACAGGGATTAGATTATAGGTAGCAGCTTTTTCTAAAAAGATATTTTGTGCTGGCCAGGTTAAGCGTTTTATCATAAAAATTGGTCTTTTTATGGTACGCCCGGCCCGATTCGAACGGGCGACCTGCGGATTCGAAGTCCGACGCTCTATCCATCTGAGCTACGGGCGCATTAAGAATGGATGGGGTGAGTGAAGGGATTTGAACCCTCGACCGCTGGGGCCACAACCCAGTGCTCTGCCATCTGAGCTACACCCACCACACGACGAAATGTGGCATACGATATCATGTGATTACTCTTTTTGCAAGCATTGATGAATTCCCCCAGGGCTGACGCACGTTTTATGGTTGTTAGCGCCATCAATGCTTTTAGGAACGCCGGATTTTTTTTTCGCAACAAGGGGGTAGACAAAAGAAAACTGTTTTGATAGTAATAGCGTGGATAGTTATCATCGGACATTTTTACAGGGAGTGCCGCGCTATGGAAGACTTGGACAACAGATGTATTGTTCAATGTGGTCGTGTCATCACAGATGAAGATCTGGATTTGATCAAAGAGACTGTACGGTTATTTGGCAGGTTAAGCCAATGGGAGTTGGCAGCGACCATTTGTGAGCATTTGCAATGGGTGACAGCTTCAGGCAATCCGAAGACAGAGGCTGGTTTGAAGTTGTTGAACAAGTTGGAATCACAAGGCATTGTAAGACTTCCGGTAAAAGCTGTGCAAGCACGTTCCAAACGATCCTCTGGCGACATCGCCTTTACAGCCAGGACAGCCCGGAGGATATCGTTGGCACAGTCAGGGATATTGCTCCGATCATGCTTGAAGCTGTCACAAGCAAAGAAGCCAAACAGTTGTGGAATGAATATGTGGCTCGTTACCATTATCTGGGCCACAAGAAACCATTTGGTTTTCGGCTACGGTATTTTATAGCATGTGGTCATGGTTTGCTGGGTTGTGTTTTGTTTTCAGGCGCGGCCAAGTCCATAGGATCGAGAGACCGATGGATTGGATGGATTGAACAGCAGCGGCTTCGCAATCTTGCCTGGGTGATCAACAATAGCCGACTTTTGATTTTTCCCTGGGTGCGCCTGTTGAATCTGGCAAGCCACGTATTGGGTCAAATTAGCAGACGAATTGCTTCCGATTGGAACGATCTGTGGGGGTATCGTCCTATTTTACTGGAGACATTTGTTGATCCTATCCATTATGAAGGCGTCTGTTATAAGGCAGCCAACTGGCGCTATGTGGGGATGACTACAGGTGAGGGACTGGTTCGCAATGACAAGACCTATGTAACCAGCCCCAAGAAGGTTTTTGTTTATCCGCTACAAAGGGATTTTCGTGCGGCGTTGTGTTCGGATCAACTGGTTGGGAGGGTTGAGTTATGAGCAAACCCAGTCGACGTCCGACCCGCGAGGCAATCAAGCAACAACGAAAGGAAAAGAAACAAGCAGAGAAGCAACTGCGTGAACGTCAGATGGATCAAGATTTGACCCCGTCAATGCATACTACAACTCCCAACCGGAGGTGTTCGTATGAAACTGTTGCAGAAGAGAAGCAAGCACGTCAGGAAGCTGTCAGTGAACAAGCCAGGGTGTTTCGATCCAGGTTGCCCATATTATTGAATCGTTTATCCAGGATTCCCGATCCGCGAGATCCCCAAAAGCTCAAGCACAAACTCACACTCCTTATGATCTATGGGATATTGACGTTTGTTTTTCAGATGGCCTCCAGACGACAAGCGAATCGCAAGATGACCCGCCCGATGTTTATGGAGAATCTCAAGCTGGTGTTCCCTGAACTCGAAAATCTGCCCCACCATGATACCTTGATGCGTCTTTTGTCCGAGATTGATGTTGGCCAGATCGAAAGAACACACATTGAACTGGTTAAGCAACTAATAAGAAAAAAGAAATTTCAACGCTATCTGATCAACGGATGCTACCCCATTGCCATGGACGGCAGTCAGAAGTTGGTTAGGGATTGGCTATGGGCTGAAGAATGTCTTGAACGTGAGGTAAAAGATGGAGATAAGACCAAGACACAATATTACGTATATGTGCTGGAAGCCGCGCTGGCATTTTCGGATGGTATGACCATCCCGCTGATGAGCGAGTTTTTGAGTTATACCCAAGGTGATACTGAGGCAATCAAACAAGACTGTGAGATTAAGGCATTCTATAGATTGGCTAAGCGATTAAAGAAGGAGTTTCCCTGTTTGAGGATTATGGTCATGCTGGATGGACTTTATGCCAAGGGCCCGGTAATGGAGGTGTGTCGCAAGAACAAATGGCAGTTTATCATAGTGCTAAAAGATAATTGCCTAAAGAGTGTTTGGGAAGAGTTCGAAGGTCTCAAAAAGCTTCAGATTCAGAATCGATATCAGATGAATTGGGGCCATAGAAAACAGAGCTTTCAATGGGTCGTTGATATCGAGTATTGTTATGGTTCCAACGACCGGCAAAGGCAAACTGTGCATGTAGTCGTGTGCGAAGAGAACTGGCAAGAGGTAGCCAAAGGTTCTTCTGAAATTATTGAAAAAACCGCACGTCATGCCTGGATTTCAAATACGCCTTTGGACAAGAGCAATATCCATGAACTGTGCAACTTAGGAGCCCGTCATCGTTGGGGCATTGAGTCAGAATTTTTGGTGGAAAAGCGTCATGGCTATCAGTATGAGCACAACTTTTCCTATAATTGGAATGCCATGAAGGGATATCACTATTTGATGCGCCTTGGCCATATGCTCAACATCCTGGCTCATTATTCTGAGCGTCTTATTGTAATGGTCAAAGAGATGGGAATTCGAGGTTTTATCCAGTTCGTGTGCGAGACCATAAGTGGACCTTGGTTGGACGCTGCATTGATCAAACAAAGCCTTGCTGCTCCTTTTCAACTTCGTTTGGCATAGGGGGGGCTTATCCAAAGCAGATCCGCGCAATAGCCGACCTGACCACAACAGATAGTGCCACTATGCGCTTTGTTTGAAAAGATAAAGTTTAACTCATATGCACTGATGATATTGGGCTACTATTATAGCCCTTGGTCTATCGAAACTCCGTGATCAGTTGGCTATTTCGATCTACTGGCTGCTCAGAAATATTCTGATGCGTCAGCGCTGATAACAGGGCGTGGAAATATTTTCTGCAGCAATTTGCAGAAGACACGAAATTGTCCATAACCGTTTGTCATTATCCACCAGGCACAAGTAAATGGAATAAAATAGAACACAGGATGTTCTCATTTATTAGTATGAATTGGAGAGGAGAGCCGTTAGTGGATTATGAAACCGTTGTTAATATGATCAGCTCAACAACAACCAGAAAAGGACTCAAAATAAAAGCTGTTTTGGATTCAAAACAGTATGAGACAGGCATAAAAATTACGGACGATCAAATGAGTAAGCTGAAGATTAAATATCACAAAAAAAATGCACAATGGAACTACACAATTTTACCCGCTTGACCATTGAAAACTAAGTCAAAGAATGATGTCAAAAAGTAAAAGTTATTTTGCGGCAACCCCTAACTGGCTGTATGCTAAAGAAAATACATACGGAAGAAGAATTATAAAAACTGATGCTTCAAAGAAAATACAGTTCAGCGGAACACCTTTTCAAACCGCCAGATTTAACGCATTTTCAGGTCGCTGCTGAC